>JAKLKT010000688.1 GCA_023150495.1 Planctomycetota bacterium | reverse complement strand
GCCGCCGCTCGAGGTGCCGGCCACCCCGCAGGCCGCCGCGCCCGCGGAGCCGGAGTCGTCGGCGAGGCCATCCGTGGCTCTCGACGACGTCGGCGACCCGGCGGCCCGCACGGCGGACGACGGGCCCGCGGCCCAGCTCTTCACCGAGTGGCGCGGCGCGCTTGCGCGCTCGGACGCCGACGCGGCGCGCACGGTCGCGGACCGGATCCTCTCCGAGGCGCCCGAGAGCGACGCCGCGCGCTGGGTGCACTACGACCGCGGCCGCGAGGCCCTGCGGCGCTACGCGGAGGCGGGGAAGACGAACGAGGGCATGGTCCACGCGCGCGCCGCGTGGCTCGAGCTCACGCCCGTGCTCTTCGCGCGCGACCTCTCCGACGCGGAGCGCGCCGAGCTCAAGGCGAAGCTGCGGCAGCTCGCCCAGGACCTCCTCTTCACCCGCCACGTCGAGGGGATGGACCGCTCCTACGTCCCGAAGCGCGGGGACAGCCTGAGCGTGCTCTGCACGAAGGTCTTCCCGCAGTGGGGGGCCAAGGTGAGCCCCGGGTTCCTCGTCGAGATCAACCGGCTCGGCGCCGCGACGAACCTGCGCGCCGGCGTGTCGATCCGCGTGCCGATCGGCGAGCCGAAGATCATGATCCGCAAGGACGAGTTCCGGCTCTACTACCTCTTCGGCGGCGGCTACGTGCAGGACTTCCCCGTCGGGCTCGGGCGCGAGGGCACGACGCCCGAGGGGGCGTTCACGATCTCGGAGATGATCCGGAATCCCGACTGGCACCCGCGCGCGGGCGTCATCATCCCGCATGGCGACCCGCGCAACATCCTCGGCTCGCGGTGGATGGCCTTCCGCGACACGCCCGACCACCAGGGATTCGGCATCCACGGCACGACCGAGCCCGCGTCGATCGGCAAGGAGGCATCCTCCGGCTGCGTGCGGATGCTGCGCGACGACGTCGAGCGGGTCTTCGAGTGGACGCCGCGCGGAACCACCGTCGTGATCGTCCGCTGACCGCGGCGCCGCGTCGCATTCGCGCGAGCGCCGCCGCTGCCGGTTCGCGCGTCAGCTTCCCGCGGACGTGTCCGCGAGGGACCCGCTGCCGGCGACGCGCTCCACGAGGGCCGGCGGGACGCCGATGTCGACGACCACCACCCGTCCGACGTGGGTGGGCCCGTCCTTCCTCGCGAACCCGACCTTCGGAGCCACCATCGTCGCGGTCACGGTCGCGCGCACCGCCACGCCGAGCACCTCGCCGCTGTTCGCGTCGAGTCCCGACGGGAGGTCGACCGACAGGACCGGGCAGCGCATCGCGTTCATCGCGAGCACCGCGGAGCGGAACGGCTCGCGGATGTGGCGGACGAGGCCGGTCCCGAGCAGGGCATCCACGACCAGCGCGGGGTCTCCGAGGTCGATGCCCTCGCGGAGCGGGATTCCCATGGCGCGGACGATCGCGAGATTCGCGGCGGCGTCGGACTTGTCGCCGTACGCGTCCGCGGGCAGCGCCAGATGCACGGCGACATCGAACCCCTTGTTGGAGAGGTGGCGCGCCGTCGCCAGCCCGTCGCCGCCGTTGTTCCCGGCGCCGCAGACGACCGCGACGTGGCCCCCGCGGCCCGAGGCCACGCGGGCGGCCTCCGCGGCGATCCCGATGGCGGCGTTCTCCATCAGCACGATCCCGGGGATCCGCAGCTCTTCCTGCGCGATGCGGTCGATCTCGCGGCTTTGCTCCCGCGTAATGGCGCGCACCGGGCCAGTGTAGCGGGGAGCTCGTGGGCCGGGCGATCCGGAGGCGACCCTCCCCCCCGGGGGGGGAGAGCGCGAAAGCGTGC
>JAKLKT010000687.1 GCA_023150495.1 Planctomycetota bacterium | reverse complement strand
CGACGCGGACGGGAGGAAGATCGACGGATGGAAGGGCATGGAGCCCGCCGGGACGGTGGCGGAGTTCCTTGCGAAGCGCGACCGGCGCCCGGATTGGGAGGGGCTCGGGGAGGGCGCGAGGAGGCTCGAGGAGGCGGAGGCCGCGGAGGAGATGTCGCGCCGCCTCGGGCTCTACCGGCAGGTGGCGGCCGCGGACAACGTGTTGGGCGAGGTTGCGCGCGCGCACATCGCGGCGATGGAGAGGGACGCGCAGGACGCGCTCTTCGCCGCGCGCGACGACGCCCTCCGGCTGGGCGCCGCGGCCGCCGCCGACCGGCTGGGCCGCGCCGCCGCGTCGTTCCGCGGCACGCCCTACGGCGACGACCTCGATCGAGTGCATACATTCGTACGGGAGCACGGCTCGTTCCCGGATCTGAAGGAGTAAGCCATGCTTCGCGCCCTCTTCCTGCTGCTCTGCGCGGCGGCGGCCGCCGCCGGCGCCCTCGACGACGCCAAGGAGAAGTTCGCCGCGGGAGACTGGAAGGCCGCGCTCGCCGCGGCGGACGAGGTCCCCGCGGAGGACGACGGCTACGCGAAGGCGCGGTACCTCGCGGGCGAGATCCATCTGATGCTCGGCGACCCGGAGGGCGCCGAGAAGGCGTTCCGCACGGCGCTCGAGAGGAAGCCGGGCGCGGAGCCGCTGCTCACGGGCCTCGGCCGGGCGCTTCTCGAGCGCGGGCAGGACGCCGAGGCGCTGAAGGCGCTCGAGGAGGCGGCGAAGGCGGCGCCGGACTCGGCGCGCGCGCTCTGCTTCCTCGGGATCGCGCGGATGCGGGCGACCGAGGGCCGGAAGGGGCGGAAGGAGATCGAGAAGGCGGCGCAGCTCGGCAAGGACGACCCCGAGGTCGCGCGCGCCGCGGTCGTCGCCTACCTCCGGGACGAGGACACGGACAACGCGGGCAAGGCGGCTCGCCGGTTCGCGAAGGCGCAGCCGAAGAGCCCGATGGGGCCCTTCCTCGTGGCCCTCGTGCAGGAGCGCGAGAAGGGCTACGACGACGCGATCGCCTCGTACGAGGCGGCGCTGAAGCTCGACGAGAGCTTCCTCGACGCGCACAAGAACCTCGCGATCCTCTGCATCGCGCAGAACCCGCTCTACACGAACCAGGAGCGGACGGGCAAGGCGATCAGGCACTTCGAGCGCTACTTCGCCCTCGGCGGCAAGGACGCCCAGGTGAAGCGGATCTGGGACACGCTCCAGCAGTTCATCGAGAAGTAGGCCGCGGGCTGCCGGCGCGCTGCCTGCAGCCTCTCGGGCGCTACTCGGGGCGCGCGATGACGATCTCGAGCTTCGCCTTCTCGTCCACGTCGAGGACCGCGGTCAAGGACCCAGGCTGGTCGAGCCCCGCGACCTCGAAGTATGGCATCGGCATCTCGAACGCCTTGAGCCCCGCGGCGGTCACCATCAGGAGGCCCACATGCGGGCCCTCGAGGAACCGCTTGTGCATCGCCAACGGCCTGCTCCGCGAGAGGCCGAGCTCCGGCGTGTCCCGGAGGCAGCCGAGCGCGCGGCGCACGGTCCCCTCGGCCTGCGAGCCGATCGCGCAGTACCAGATGCCGCGCTCGGACGTGGTCGACACGTAGATCGGCGGCGGCGCCTCGGCGTCCGCGCGCAGCACCTGCGCGAGCCACGGCGGCGCGTCCGGGAGCTCGGCCGTCCGCACCTCCGCCCGCCCGTCCTCGACGGCGTTCCAGCGGAGCGCGGCCGTGTCGCCGACGAGCGGCGAGAGCGCCTGGGCCTTCAGCCGCGCGAGGTCGTGCAGCGAGGCGGGGCGAGCGGCGAGGAGGACCGTGAAGCGC
>JAKLKT010000016.1 GCA_023150495.1 Planctomycetota bacterium | reverse complement strand
GCCGAAGGGGTTCTTGCCCGTCGCCATCTCGTACATGACGACGCCGAGCGCGTAGATGTCGGCCTCTGGCCCGACGTGGTCCTGGTCGAGGAACTGCTCCGGCGCCGCGTAGGCGAGGGAACCCACGAACTCCCCCGCCCGCGTGAGGTCGCGCCCCTCCTGCTGGAGCCGCGCGACGCCCAGGTCCATGAGCAGGAGCCGGTGCTCGGTCGTGAGCACGAGGTTCTCGGGCTTCAGGTCGCGGTGGATCATCCCCTGCGAGTGAACGGCTCCGAGCGCGTCGAGCGCCTGGTCGGCGAGGAGGTAGATGAGGTGCTCGGGCACGGTCCCCATCTCCTGGATGAGGTCGCGGGCCGTCTGTCCCTCCACGAGCTCCATGGCCATGAAGTGGTAGGCGGAGCCGTCCAGCGTGGCGCTCCCGATCTCGTAGGTCCGGACGACGTTCCCGTGGCGGATCCGCATCCCGAGCTCCGCCTCGCGCTGGAACCGCCGGAAGGTGACCTCGTCGGTGACGAGCTCCGGGTGGAACACCTTCAGGGCGACGATGCTGCCCGCGGCCAACGGCTCGCCCGCCGAAGCCCCGGCGGAGGCAGGAGCCCCCTCGCTCACCGTCCGCGCGCGGTAGACGGTCCCCATCCCGCCCTCCCCGAGAACGGGTCCGATCTCGTAGTTGCCGAGCCTCTTGCCCACGAGGGAGGGGGTCTGGGTCGCCCGCACGAGACCGGAATTCTAGGGCTTATTCCGCCGATCCGCATGGGCCGGGCGCGGAATGGAGGGGGCCCGGGGGGAGGCCCCTCCCCGCCGCCCCGCCGGATCGTTTAGGATCTTGGACCACAACGGAGGGTCCGGAATGCGGTGCATCAAGTGCGGCGCGCACGCGACGTTCACCCACACGCTCTTCACGGGGACGATCCCTCACAAGGTGAACCTCTGCGACCCGTGCGCCTCAAAGACCGGGGCGACCGAGCACATGGCGAAGATCAAGGCCGCGCCCGACAAGGCCGCGAAAGGGGCGGCCGTCGAGTCGTTCCTGAAGGAGCTCGGCCAGGCCTGAGCCAACCCGGATTATTCACGAGTCTCGCGGTTCTGGGCGGTCGCCCAGAACACCGCCCCGACGTTCGTTCCGTTGACTCCCTCGACGATGGACATGTTCCGCGCGGTCCGTCCTTGCCCGTCGGCCTCGATCCTCGTGAACAACTCGGGCTAAGGGAACGTGAGCACGAGCTTGCCCACCGTGCGGCCCGACTCGAGATCGCGGTGGGCGCGCGCCACCTCCGCGACCGGATAGGCCGTCACCGGCGGCGGCTGGAGCTTCCCCTCCGCGAGCCATCCGAGGAGCGTCCCCATCGCCTCCCTGAGGATCTCCTGCTTCGCGAAGAGATAGGAGAGGTTGAAGCAGAGGAGGCTCCGGTTCTCGTTGACCATCCGGATCGGATGGAATCGCGGGGTCTTCAGGTACGAGCGCAGGAGCGGCAGCCAGCGCACCTTCCCGTCCTCGCGCGTCCGGAGCATCGAGTGGAAGCCGTACGCGACGAGCCTGCCCGTCGGCGCGAGGTGGCGGTAGCTCTCCTTGAGCGTCTCCGCGCCGTTCGCGTCGAGGATCACGTCGTAGCCAAGGGGCGCCGCGCGCCGCGCCGCCGCCCAGAGGTCCTCCTTCGACTTGTCGATGACGACGTCCGCCTTCACGGCCGGCACCTTGTGGGATGAGCCGACCACCCCCACCACGCGCGCGCCGAGGATCCTCGCGATCTGCACGGCCGCGCCCCCCACGCCCCCCGCCGCCGAGTGGACGAGGATCGTGGCCCCGGGCTTCGGGTGCGCGAGCTCGCACAGCGCGTAGTAGGCGGTGAGGAAGATCACCGGGAACCCGGCGGCCTCGCGGATGCCGAGCCGCGGCGGCAGCGGGAAGACCTGCGGTTCCGGCACGACGACCCTGCTCGCGTACCCGCCGAACCGGGTGACCGCGAGGACCTCCGCCCCCGGAGCCCCCCCCGATAGGCGTCCGGCAACCTCGAACCCCGGCGTGACGGGCCACCCGAGCAGCTTCTTCTGCGACTCGTAGAAGCCCATCCGGATGACGCAGTCCGCGAAGTTGACCCCGGCCGCCTCGACGTCGATCGCGACCTCCCCCGGGCCGGGCGCGGGGTCCTTCCCGTCTACGATCTTCAGGCGGTCGTACCCGCCCGGCCGGTCGATCGTTACCTTGCGCACGCGGAGCATGATAAGTAGGGCACGATGAACCCGACCTCCTTCTTCGCGCACCACGGCATCGTCGAGAACCCCTTCGGCGCGGAGGAGGCGCGGCACGATCCGGTCTACGAGCGGCTCGTCTTCAAGCCGGAGTGCGCGCACCCGGAGTTCGACAAGGTGATCGGGACGCTCGACCACCCGCACGCGGCGATCGTCTTCGGCGAGAAGGGGGCGGGGAAGACCGCGCTCCGGCTCCTCATCGGGAGGAAGATCGGGGAGCACAACCGGGAGAAGCAGAAGCGGCGCGTGCTCCTCGTGCCGTACGACGACATGAACCCCGTGCTCGATCTCGTGGCGCGGCATCGGGGGGGTCCGGGGGCCGACGCCCTGATGAAGGGGTTCAGGCTGCCGGACCACCAGGACGCGATGCTCGGGATCGCGGTCACCCGGTTCCTCGACGCACTTCTCGGGGCCTCGGGGGACGAGGAGGGGGCGTCGCTGCCGGCGGACGCGCGCGACCGGCTGCGCCGGCTCCCGCGGGAGCAGCGCGTCGAGCTCGCGGTGCTCGCGTCGCTCTACGACCGGCCGCGCGGCGGGAACGTGCTCGGGCGCTGGCAGGAGATCCGGCGGCGGCTGAAGCTCGGCTGGAGGCTCTCGTTCTCGGCGTCGAAGGTGGGGGCGACGATCGCGACGGTCGCCGCCGGCGGGGCCTTCATCGCGGCGAAGCTGAACAAGCCCGCGGGGCTCCCCACCTGGACGATGCTCGCGGCCGGCATCGTCGCGGCCGTGGCCGGGCTCCTCTGGCTCGTCTGGCTGTGGCGGCACACGCGCCTCTGGAACCTCGTGCGGAAGATCCGCGCGGAGGCGCCCGCCATCGACCGGACGGCGCCGCAGCTCCGTGCGATGCTCCGCCAGCTCCGGCCCGCCGACCGCGCGAACCAGCCCTGGCCGCAGCCGGGCGGCGACGGCACGAACGCGCGCTACGAGCTGACGCGGAAGTTCGTCGAGCTGCTTCGCGCGTTCGACCACGCCGGGATGATCGTGCTCATCGACCGGATCGACGAGCCGACGCTCGTGGCGGGCCGGCCGGAGCGGATGCGCTCGCTCGTGTGGCCGCTCTTCGAGAGCAAGTTCCTCCAGCAGGAGGGCGTCGGCATCAAGATGCTCCTGCCGATCGAGCTCCGCTACCTCGTGCACAAGGAGGGGGCGGACTTCTTCCAGGAGGCGCGGCTCGACAAGCAGAGCGTGGTGGACCGGCTGGCGTGGTCGGGGGCGACGCTCTACGACCTCTGCACGGCGCGGATGCGGGCGTGCCACAAGGAGAAGGAGTCGAGGATCACGCTCAGCGACCTCTTCGCGGAGGACGTGGGGCGCGAGGCGCTCGTGAACGCGCTCGCGCAGATGGCGCAGCCGCGCGACGCGTTCAAGCTGCTCTACACGGCGATCCGCGAGCACTGCCAGCGCGTGGGCGAGGACGAGCAGGAGTTCCGGGTGCCGCGCTTCATCCTCGACTCGGTCAGGAAGGAGCAGGCGCAGCGCGTGTCGGAGCTGCAGCGCGGGCTTTCGCCGGGGTAGCCGAGCGGTCGCTCGCAGGCTTGCCGGCGTCTCCCCCCGTCCACTTGCCTGAACCGGTCGCTCGACACGGGCCGGCGCCGAGGTCGCGCCAGCACCTCGTCCGCTGCTACGCTGAGCCAACCGCGCGCGACGCCTCCACCTCAAGGGGGCGTGGCGAGCCCCGCCGCGACGCGCGTTCGGGATGCGCGGGGGCTCCGGGGGCGGCGCGACCGCCCGCGGCGGCGACGAAGACGCGTTTCGTGCTGGGATGTCTCTGCGCTACCGAGGAGCGGCGATCTTGAGTCCGACCTTGACGGCCGCATGGGTCGTCCGCGCGTCGCGACCTCCGGCCGAGTGCCATGGCGGCTGCGAGATGTACGGCGTCGAGGCAAGCTCATCGACAAGCTCGCCAAGGGCAAGGCGATGGAGAAGATCCCGCGCAAGCAGCGTTCTGCGCGTCGGCACGGTCGTCCTCCGGCAAAGCGAAGCGTGCGGCGCTCCTCTCGGAGCAGCCCGGGAAGTCGCGGAGGCCCCCACCGGCGCTTCGGGTTCCCGATCCCGAAGGTGCTCTTCGCGCGCGAGCTCCCCCTCCTCGCGCTCCTCCCCCGTTCGCGTTCATGAGCCTCGCGGAACCGCCCAGCTTAGGTGTTGTAGGAGAGCGGTGCGGGCCTACACTGGCGCATCTGGAAGGAGAGCAGCCATGCATCGCGCAACGTCTCCTGCGCTTCTTGTCATCATCTTGATGCTCGTCCCCGTGACCACCGTGTCCGGGCAGGAGCCGGGCCCCGGCCCCGGAGACTCGCCGGCACGCCCGGCGGATCCGACCACGGCGCCCGCGCCGACGACCGAGAGCCTGGAGGGGCTCGTAGAGACACTCGAGGACCCGGTGCGGAGGGAGAGCCTCCTACGCGACCTGAGGACGCTCCTCGAGGTGCGCAAGGCGCAAGAGCCGGCGGCCGAAAAGTCGCTGCTCGACGACCTGACCCGCTTCTTCGGCTCCCTCTCGACCGAGGTCCGCCAGACGACCGCCGAGCTGCTGACCCAACTCGGCGCGCTCCCGGCGAGCAGTCGGGCCTTCGCGGAGAGGCTGCTGGACCCCGACTTCCGGTCCGAGTTCCTGACGCAGGGCGGTCTCGTCGTGGGGATCCTCCTCATGGCGCTGGGCGGCCTGCTGCTCGCCTGGTGGCTGCTGCGGGGGCCGCGTCGCTTCCTCGCGACGGCGGAACGGGTGAGGCCTCCCGCAGGCGAGGCTCCGGCGACGGGCGCGGAGGGGCCCGACGCCGGGGAGGAGGCGGGACACCTCGCGAGGATCGCCCGGAGCCTCGGGGTGCTCGTCCTCGAGACCGTGCCGCCGGCGGCGTTCCTGCTCCTGTCGATGGGCGGGATCACGGTGCTCGGCCCGTCGCCCGTGGCGCGCACGGTCACGCTCGCGATCGCCTGGGCAGTCGCCATCCGGAGGATCGTGGTCCTGTTGCCGCGGGTGTTCCTCGCACCCGGCCAACCGGGCATCCGCCTTGTTCCCCTCACCGACACGACGGCCTCGCGCCTCGACCATTGGATCCGGCGGCTCGCCACCCTCGGCGTTTACGGCTACTTCTTCCTCGTCGTGGCGTCCGCGCTCGGCGCGTCGCCGGAACTGGTGGCCCCGCTGCGCAAGCTCTACGGCTTCATTCTGCTGGCGGTCGGGGTGAGCTTCGTCCTGCGCCACAGGGGGCAGGTCAAGGCATACCTCGGTGCGCGATCGAGCCGCGAGTCGGAGACGAGCCGAGGCTGGACGACGCTGCTGCTCTCCTCGCTCCACCTCTGGTGGGTGGTGGCGATCCTCTACATGGTGGGGCTCTTCGTCGTCTGGGCGGGAGGGGTCCGCGAGGCCTTCGCAGTCGTCGTCAGGGCCACGTTGCTGACGGTCCTCGCCGTGGCGGGAGGCCTCGTCGCGGCGAGCCTGCTGCGCCTGCTCGTGCGACGGACCCTCGCCGCCACGCGCGGCTGGCAGGAGCGCTATCCCGAGCTGAAGGAGTCGATCCCGCGCTACGACTCGGGGCTCCGGACCGTCGTCAACGTGCTGGTCCTGGTGTTCGTCCTGTGCCTCATCCTCGAGGCCTGGGGAGTCGGGGCTCTCGCGCTCCTGACGTCAGACAGCGCACAGTCGGCGATGACGGCGCTGTTCTCCATCCTGCTCATCGTCCTGGCGGCGGCCGCCATCGTCGACTTCGCCACCGTGGCCACCCAACGCTACCTTGAATCGCAGGAGAAGCGCGGGAGAGCCAGCGCGAAGGCGCGCACGATGCTTCCGCTCGCGAGGAAGGCCATCAAGCTGATCGTGATCGTCCTCGCCACGATCATGGCGCTCAGCCAGGCCGGGGTGCAGATCGCGCCGCTCCTCGCCGGCGTCGGAGTGCTCGGTCTCGCTGTGGGCTTCGGGGCGCAGACCCTGGTCAAGGACATCATCACCGGCGTCTTCATCCTCATGGAGGACACGGTCTCGGTCGGGGACATCGCGATGGTGAACGGGACGGGCGGGCAGGTCGAGGCGATCAGCATCCGCACGCTCCGCCTCCGCGACGTCTCCGGGAACGTGCACACGATCCCCTACAGCTCCATCACCACCGTCACCAACATGACGAAGGACTTCAGCCGCTACCTGATCGAAGCGGGGGTGGCATATCGCGAGGACACCGACGAGGTCGTGAAGATCCTGCAGGAGGTCGGCGCGCAGATGCGGCAGGATGCGGACTACCGGCACGACATCCTGGAGCCCATCGAGATCATGGGGGTGGACCGCTTCGAAAACTCCGCCGTGATCGTGCGGGCCCGCCTGAAGACGAGGCCCATGCAGCAGTGGCGTGTGGGGCGTGAGTTCAACCGCCGCATGAAGAAGGCATTCGACGCGCGTGGCATCGAGATCCCGTTCCCGCACCGGACGCTCTACTGGGGGCAGCTCAAGGACGGGACGGCGCCCCCTCTGCCGTTGAGGAGCGATGGCCCGGCTCGCCGCGGGGCCGGCGACGGCGCATCCAAGCCGGAGGACACCGTGGCCGGCCGGCGGGAGGGCTGATCGGCCGTCACGCGTGGCCCGTTTGCCGCGTCGCCCCTACGGTCACCGCGGTCTTCGGCTGCAGACTCGAGGCGAGGGAGCCTCGGGGGTCGGGGCGCCGATGTTCCTCATGGTTACGGGGTCACCTGCTACGGCGGGAACGTCCTCTGGACCTTCGTTCCCATGGAGCCCGACGCGCGCGCGGTCGAGGAGCTCATCCGAAGGCTCCTGACGCGGCGCTCAGGAAGGCCGAGCGCCTCTCGGAGGAGTTCGCGGGGCGGCTGCTCTCGTGGGAGCCCTCGGGCCGGGGCGTCCACGCCGAGCAGGTCGTCCTCCCGGACGAGCGCGACCGGCTCGCCCGCTGCGTCGCCCGCCCCCCGCTTCCCTTCGCGCGCCTCCGCGCGTGGACGGAAGGCTCCTCGCGCGCGGGCGACCGCGAGCCTTCTCCGCGCTCGATCTCGCCCACGCGCTCGTAGAGCAGATCCCTCGTCCGCTGCTACGGCGCTTGCGCACCGTTCTACCGCGCGGAAGAGGAAGGAGGGGGGCGCGGGGGGCCGCCGGCCCCGCCGACCCGCGAAGAGGACTCCGACTGCGCGAAGGCGCGCAGGAAGTCCTGGGCGCGGCTCCTCCGGAGAATCCTCGAGGTCGATCCCCTCCTCTGTCCCCGAGCGGCACGGAAGTGTGCATCGCCGCCATGACCGCCGATCCCACGGTCATCGACCGGATCCTTGTACCGGCCCAGCGGGCGATGGACGGCGCTTCTTGCGACGCGGAGGCGGCGGATCGAGGTTCGAGGCGGCCGGTCCGCGCTCGCCGCCGCAGGGTGCGGGCGCGCCGCGACCCCGTCGGTGGCGCGGATGTCACGGTTGGGAAGGAGCGGCGCTAAGCGGCACGACGCAGCCCGAGGATCGGGAGCCGGCGGTCGCCCGCGATGAGGCGGACAGCGAGCACGCCGGGGCCGTAGTGGCGTAGTGGGGCCATCTGTCCAGGGTATCCACGGGGTCCACGGACCCGGGCCGCTGCTGCCCATCTGCTGCCCATCTTTTGGTACTCCATGGACGTCATGGACTACATGGACAACTCGTGCCCGGGAACCCGCGCGGAATGCGGTAGGACCTGAGGTTTCCTAAACCGCAGCTCTTTCCCCCCGGGCGGGCGCGGCGGGCGGCGGTGCCCGGATGCGCCATACCGATCCGCTACCGCCCACGGCGCGCCGCGAAGCGATGCGCGCTGCGCTTGGCCATGCCGGCGACCCGAGGGAGGCCGCGCGGGCTTCGAAGTCTCTGCGGCCCGCAGAGACTGCTCTACTTCCCTCAGCACCCCTTGGCGTTCGGGTCCTTCTCGGGCTTCCGGAACGGGACCGCCGTCTCGCCGTTCAGCTTGAAGGGGCCCGTCTCGAAGATCAGCTCGAGCGTCAGGTCGTCCGCGTCGTCCTTGGAACTCCAAGGATGGCTGTAGCTCCCTCACGTCACCGCGAAGTCGCCCGCGTCGATCCGCTCCCCCTCCGCCCCCGTGATCAGCCAGCTCGGATTCACGAGCTTCCCCCCGCAGGAGAGCGACATGCGCTTCCCGCCCCGGTCCGTCATGAAGAACCCGAGCACGTGGCCGCCCTCGCCCTCCTCGCAGCTCAAGTGCCCCTGGATCTCGGGAACGAGGTCGAGCGTTGCCTCCGCGCCGCCTCCGATCGTCACCTGCGCGCATCCCTCCGCCGAGCTGCCGGAGGCGATCCACCGCCGCCCCTCCTCGTCCGTGCGGTAGAAGGCGTAGCTGATGACGCGGTACTCCCCCGCGGGGACCGCGAGCGTCGTCCCCTTCTCGCTGTCCTTCCACTGCAGCCGGATCTTCGGCGGGCTCCCGTCGCGGACGGACTTGCGCTCCGCCTTCAGGTAGGCGCTGCCCGCCGTGGAAGGGACACGGACCTGGCCGCACTTCGCTCCCGCAGGCGCCGCGTGCTCCTCGTCGATCAGGAGGGGACGGATCGTTCCCTCCGCGTGAAGGTAGGCGATCAGCGCCTTGCGCGCCTCGGGCGTGTCGTGCTCGCCCGAGATGCAGGTGGTGGTCTCGTTCAGCTTGAGCCAATCCTCGTCCTCCGGAATGCGCGGATCCGGAACGCAGTGGCACGAGGAGCATGAGCGCCAGAGGTCCTGGCCGCCGCGATGCTCCGGGTCCTCCGCCACGCCGCTGCCCGCGAAAAGCGCGAGGACGAAGAAGGCCGCGGGCACCGCGGTGAACGTCGCCGATCTCACAGTACACCTCCGTTTCCAAGCCGGCCCGGCGGACGCCGGGCCCTCGCCCGGCAGGACCGGGCTACTCCAGCAGGTGGGGGTCATGGCAGTAGACGCACCCCGTCCCGGACTTCCGCCGATCGAGCTTGATCCTGTGCTCGCGCTCCAGCGCCTCCAGATGATCCTCGAAGGACCTGATCGTGGAGAGGGTGCCGGACGAGGGGACCGTCCCCTCCCGGTGGCACGACAGGCAGAGATCGACGTCCCCGAGGCTCATGCGGGGGCGGGAGCCGGCGGCCGCCCGGGCATGCTCCGCACCCGGCCCGTGGCATCGTTCGCACTCGACCGCCCGGTGCGCCCCGTACCGGGAGAGCCGGGCCTCCTCGTCGTGGCACGTCGCGCAGGTGTCGCTTCCCGCGAGCGCGCCTCCCTCCGGGACCGGGGTCGCGCAGCTGGCGACGATCGTCAAGGCGGCCGCCGTCGCACGCCGTCTCATGGCGTCGACCCGCCCCCGGAGCCCCCCCCTTTCGACTCGCGGCCGGGCGAGAACCCGATGCGCGCCGCGTCCTGCTTGATCCGGTGCGCGACCTTCTCGTACTCGCGCTCCATCTCCTCGGTGACGGACGGCTTCGTCTCCTCCACCGCCTTCAGGAAGTGCTCCATGCGGATCGTCCGCGTGCCCGGGTCCTCCCGGAGCGCGAGGAGCCCCGCCTTCACGCAGCAGCTCGCGATGTCCGCGCCGGTGAAGCGCTCCGTGATCTCCGTCAGCCGCATGAGGTCGACGTCGCGGTCGAGCGCCATCTTCCGCGTGTGCACCTTGAAGATCTCGGCGCGGGTCTCCCGGTCCGGGACGGGGATGTAGACCATGTCGTCGAAGCGGCCGGGGCGGAGGAGCGCCGGGTCGATCAGGTCGGGCCGGTTCGTCGCGCCGAGGATCACCACGCCGCGCAGCTCCTCCATGCCGTCCATCTCCGCGAGCATCTGGTTCACGACGCGCTCGGTCACCTGCGGCTCGCCGAGCGAGCCGCCGCGCACGGGCGCGAGCGAGTCGAGCTCGTCGAAGAAGAGGATCGCGGGCGTCACCTGCCGCGCGCGCTGGAAGAGCTCGGCGATCTTCTTCTCCGACTCGCCGTACCACTTCGAGAGCAGCTGGCTCCCCTTCGCGCTCATGAAGTTCGCGCCCGCCTCGGTGGCCACCGCCTTCGCGATGAGCGTCTTGCCCGTGCCCGGCGGGCCGTAGAGCAGGAGCCCCTTCGGCGGCCGCACGCCGAGCCGCGTGAACGCCTCCGGGTGCTTGAGCGGCAGCTCGACCCGCTCGTGGAGCGCGCGCTTCACCTCCTCGAGGCCGCCGACCTGGTCCCACCGGACGTTCGGGATCTCGATCACGATCTCGCGGAGCGCCGAGGGCTGCACGTTCTTGAGCCCCTCCTCGAAGTCCGCGGCCGTCACCTCGAGCTTGTCGAGCGTCTCGCGCGGGATCGTCGCCTGCTCGAGGTCGAGCATCGGCATCGAGCGCCGGAGCGTGGCGAGCGCCGCCTCGCGCGCGAGCGACGCGAGGTCCGAGCCCGTGTAGCCGTGCGTCGTCTCCGCGAGCTTCCCGAGGTCGACGTCCTTCGCCTTCGGCATGCCGCGCGTGTGGATCTGGAGGATCTCGAGCCGGCCCGCCTGGTCCGGGATGCCGATGAAGATCTCGCGGTCGAAGCGGCCGGGGCGCCGGAGCGCCGTGTCCACCGCGTCGAGCCGGTTCGTCGCGGCGAGCACGATGATGTGGCGCCGCGACTTCAATCCGTCCATCAGCGTCAGCAGCTGCGCGACCACGCGCCGCTCGACTTCGCCGGTCACCTCGGCGCGGCGGGGCGCGATCGAGTCGAGCTCGTCGATGAAGACGATCGCGGGCGCGTTCTGCTCCGCCTCCGTGAAGATCTTCCGCAGCCGCTCCTCGGACTCGCCGTAGAACCGCCCCATGATCTCGGGGCCGTTGATCGCCGTGAAGTGCGCGCCCGACTCGTGCGCGACGGCGCGCGCGAGCAGCGTCTTGCCGGTGCCCGACGGGCCGTGCAGCAGGATCCCCTTGGGCGAGTCGATGCCGAGCCGGTCGAAGAGCTCCGGGTGCTTCAGGGGCAGCTCGATCAACTCGCGCACCTTCGCGATGACCGGCTTCATGCCGCCGATGTCGTCGTAGGTCGCCTCGATCCGCTCGCGCTCCGTGGGCTCCAGGTGCTCCGGGACGAGCTCGATCTCGGTCTCCTCGGTGACGCGCACGATCCCCTTCGGCACCGTCGAGGAGACGATCAGCCGGATCTCCATGAGCCCGAAGGCCGGCGACTGGAAGAAGCCGCGGAAGAACGTGTCCGAGAAGAGCTCCGAGAACACGTCGCGCGACGAGGCCTCCCCGCCCTGCGCGACGCTCGTCGAGATCAGGTCGCCCTCGACCAGCGGGCGGTGCAGGAGCGTCGGCCGGAGCGCGTCGCCGTTGCCCTGGATCCGCATGTCCGCCTTCGCGGGGGAGAGGACGACCTTCTTCGCCTCCTTCCACTCGGCGCGGCCGATCTCGACCGTGTCGCCGATCCCGACCTTCGCGTTGTGGCGGAGGAGGCCGTCCATCCGCACGATGTCGAGCCCCTCGTCCTCGGGCGCGCACGGGACGGCGACGGAGGCGGTGTTCCGCTTGCCGCGTATCTCGACCACGTCGTCGCGACCGAGGCCGAGCGCCTTGATCTGCTTCTTCCCGAGGCGCACGGTTCCGCGGCCGACGTCCTGCTGGCCCGCCTCGGCGACCTTCAGCTGAAGCGTTTCCGTCCTCCCGCTCATGGGTCCCTCCGACGAGTCACTCCCGCATGGCGGGGTGCTCCTCCTTGGGCTCCCCGATCTCCGTCAGCGTGGCCTCCGACAGCAGCAGCACGCTCGCCACGGAGACCGCGTTCTCGAGCGCGACGCGCACGACCTTCGTCGGGTCGATGATGCCGTCCTCGACGAGATCCACGAACGCCCCGCGCGCCGCGTCGAACCCCTGGTTGCCGGTCCCGGACCTCAACTTCTCGACGACCACGCCGGCGTCGAAGGCCGAGTTCTCTGCGATCTGCCGCGCCGGGACCTCCAGCGCGCGCATGAGGATCCTGAGCCCGGTCTTCTCGTCGCCCTCGCAGGTCGCCTCCGCGCGCTTCACGCCGTCGATGGCGCGGAGGAGCGCGAGGCCGCCGCCGGGCACGAGCCCCTCGGCCACGGCCGCCTTCGTCGCGCTGATCGCGTCCTCGAACGCCTCCTTCCGGCTCTTCATCTCGGACTCGGTCGGCGCGCCCACGCGGATCACCGCGACGCCGCCCATGAGCTTCGCGAGCCGCTCCTGGAGCTTCTCCTTGTCGTAGTCGCTCGTCGCCTTCTCGATCTGGCGGCGGATCTGCTGCACGCGCCCCGCGATCGCCTCCTTGCCCCCGGCGCCCCCTATGATCGTCGTCGCGTCGCGCGTGAGCACGGCGCGGCTCGCGCGGCCGAGATCCTCGATCGTCACGTTCTCGAGCCTGATCCCGAGCTCGCCCGCGAGGAATCTCGCGCCGGTGAGCACGGCGAGGTCCTCGAGCATCGCCTGCCGCCGGTCGCCGTAGCCCGGCGCCTTGACCGCGGCGCACGCGAGCATCCCGCGGAGCTTGTTCACGACGAGCGTGGCGAGCGCGTCGCCCTCGACGTCCTCCGCGACGACGAGGATCGGCCGCCCCATCTTCGACACCTGCTCGAGGACCGGCAGCAGGTCCTTCAAGGCGCTGATCCGCTTCTCGTGGAGGAGGATCAGCGGCTCCACGAGCACGGCCTCCATCTTCTCCGGGTCCGTGATGAAGTAGGGCGAGAGGTAGCCGCGGTCGAACTGCATCCCCTCGACGACCTCGATCGTCGTCTCGGTGCCCTTCGACTCCTCGACCGTGATCACGCCCTCGCCGCCAACCTTCTCGACGGCATCCGCGACGAGCTTCCCGATCGAGGCGTCGTTGTGAGCGGAGATCGTGGCGATCTGCATCCGCTCCTTCGCTGTCCCGACCGGCCGCGAGATCGCGCGGAGCGCCTCGACGGCCGCGGCGAGCCCGCGGTCGAGGCCTCGCTTCAGCTCGACGGCGGTGGCGCCCGCTGCGATGTTCCGGAGCCCCTCCGCGAAGATCGCGTGCGCGAGCAGCGACGACGTGGTCGTGCCGTCGCCGACGACGTCGCCCGTGCGCTCCGCCGCCTCGCGGATCATCCGCGCGCCGAGGTTCTCCTCCGGGTCCTTGAGGTCGACCTGCTTCGCGATCGTCACGCCGTCGTTGCAGACGATCGGGCTCCCCCACTTCTTCTCGATGAGCACGCACTTCGCCTTCGGCCCGAGGGTGACGCGGACGGCATCCGCGAGCATCGTCGCGCCGCGAAGGACCTTCTCCCGCGCCTCCGCGCGGAAGAGCAGCCTCTTGTACGTCATGTCACACCTCCAGGGCGCGGCGTCAGGCCTTCACGACACGCTCCAGCGGCGCGGGCGCCGCGGCCTCGCGCAGGCGGTTGATGCCGCGGATCATCTCGCCCTCCACCGCCTGCCGGTCGTCGAGCGATAGCTCGATCAGGACGCGCGGCGCCTTCCTCCGGAGCTCCTCGTGGCACTGTTTCACGACATCGAGGATCTGGCCGATCTCGCCTTCGAGCGTCGTGCCCATCGGGTGGACCTGGTAGGCGAGCGCGCTCCGCTCGAGGATCCGCACGACGCTCGCGACATGGCTCAAGGGCGCCGAGCCGCCCACCGGGGTCACACGCAGCTCTCCGAGCATGGCACTCCTCCCTTGTCTTGCACGAAACGAAGCAACCCCCGCGCCGCGGGCGGGGATGAGGGGGGCCGGGGGGGAGAAGGGCCGAAAGGTCGCCGCGCGTCGACGCGGGAACCCGCCGGGCGCCTGCGCCCGGCCCGCATCGACGCGCGATGTTGCGCGCAAACGGACGCGGCAGCGCGTCAGACCGCCACCGGCTCCCGGTGCCGGCTGATCGCGGCGAGCGTCTCCGCGACCTCCGTGATCCGGTGCGTCCGGACCGTGCCCTCCGCGGCGTCGGCGTCGAGCGCGAGGTCGTTCAGCGAGACCAGCCCGACGAGGCGATGGGAGGCGTCGACGACCGGGATCCGGCGCACCTGGTGCGTCCGCATCGCCTCGTGGATCGCCGCGCGCGTGTCCTCCTCGTTGCAGCAGAAGACGGGCGCCTGCATGGCGTCGCCGACGCGCATCCGCGCGAGCGCGAGGCCCTTCGTGTAGGCGGCCATGCAGAGGTCGCGGTCCGTGACGATCCCGACGACCCTCTTCTCCGCGTCGACGACCGGGACGACGCCGCAGTCGTGCTCCCACATGATCTGCGCGGCGGCGGCCATGCTGTCCTCCGGACGGCAGGCCCCGACGTGACGCTGCATCAGCGTTCTCGCTTTCACGGTGGATCCTCCCGCCACAAGCCAAGCAAACGCCGGGCCCCGGGAGCGGCTCGTGGCGGTCGGCCCCGGCTTTGCGGCCGCTTCCGGCTCCACGGAGAAGACGAAGCCGGATCTCCACCACCCCGCGAGAGAGCGAAGGGAGGTCGAATGCCGCCCCTCCAAGCCGAGACCGTCGTGCGCCACCTCGTTACGCGGGTGCCCACCGCGGCCCCGGGCTCCCGGGCGGGAGAGGTCCGCGAGGCGCTCGCGCGGGAACCGCTCGACTTCGCCGACGCGGTCTGCATCGTCGATACCCTCGGACGGTTCCGCGGGATGGTCCCGCTCACCCGGCTCCTTGCCGCGCCCGCGGACGAGCCCGTGATCGGCCTCGCGCTGCCGGACGCCGCGGTGCGGCCCGAGGACGACCAGGAGCACGTCGCGTCGGTGGCCGTCCGTCACGGGATCGCCGCCGTCCCGGTCACGGACGAGGGACGCCGGTTCCTCGGCGTCGTGCCGCCGCTCGCGCTCCTGCGGATCCTCCGGCGGGAGCACGTGGAGGACCTGCACCGGCTCGCGGGCATCCGGCGCGAGTCGGAGCACGCCCGCGCGGCGCTCGAGGGGCCGCCCGTGCGCCGCGTGCACGACCGCCTGCCGTGGCTCCTCGTCGGGCTCCTCGGGAGCGTCCTCTCGGCGCTCGTCGTCTCCGGCTTCGCGGCCGCGCTCTCCGCCAAGGTCGCGGTCGCGTACTTCCTGCCCGCGATCGTCTACCTCGCCGACGCGATCGGCACGCAGACCGAGGCGATCGCCGTGCGGGGCCTCCTCTTCGCGCGCCGGCCGGGCCGGAAGCTCGTCGCGGGCGAGCTCCGCACGGGCCTCCTGATCGGCGCCGTGCTCGGCGCCCTCCTCTTCCCGGTGTGGCGCTCACGGTCGTCGCGGCCGGCGGCGTGGCGACGACCGTCGGCCTCGGGTTCCCGCTCCTGCTCTCGCGCCTCGGCAAGGACCCCGCGTTCGGGAGCGGACCGGTGGCGACGATCGTGCAGGACATCCTGAGCATCGCGATCTACTTCGGGATCGTCGGGCTGGTGCTCTGACGCGGCGCCTTCGGCCACGCTCGTCGCCGGGCGAAGGAGCCTTCCGCCCGGCTCGCGAGCAGGTCCGCTCCACGGGGCTACACCAGCGCCGCGAGGAACCGCGATGCCGGGCACACGCGGACGCCGTTCTCGACGAAGTCGCGGTCGCCCTCGAGCGTCACCTGGTACGACCACGGGATCTTCAGCCGATCGCGGAAGTAGACGATCGAGGGATCGACCTCCGTCTCCGAGAGCTTCGCCTCGACCGCGAACCAGGGCTTCCCGCTGTGGGTCACGAGGAAATCGACCTCGCGACCGTCACGGTCGCGCAGGTAGTGGAGCGCGACGGCGTGCCCCTCGCGATCCTCGAGGTAGTGGCAGAGCTTCAGGAGGTGGAGCCCCACGAGATTCTCGAAGCGCGGACCCCTGTCCGGAACGAGGCTCGCATCCCAGAGGTAGGCCTTCGGCATCCGACGGAGCGCGCGGACGCGACTCGAGACGAAGGGACGGATGCGGAACAGGTGGTAGAGCCGCTCGAGGATGTCCGTCCAGTGAGCGACGGCCCGGTGACTCGCCTCCAGATCCTCGCGGAGCGAGTTCAGCGAGAGGGGGGAGCCGACGCGCTCGGGAACGAGGTCGGCCAGCAGCTGGATGGAGGAGAGGTCGCGCACCTGCCCGAGGTCGCGCACGTCCTCGCGGAAGAACCGCTCGAGCCGCTCCTTCTGCCACCGGCGCAGGGTGCGTGCCGACTGCGCGAGGAAGGGCTCCGGGAATCCGCCGAACTCGAGGAGGGCCTCGACGACATCCGCGCGTCCGTTCCGCCGGAACCTGATCTCGGAGCCGGGCGGCAGGGCGTCGGCGGGGCCGCCGCGAAGGGCTTCCGCGACCGAGAAGGGGTGCAGGCGATAGTGGTGGTACCGTCCCTGGAGCGAGTCCGCCCCCCTCCTGTACACGTCCATCCTCGCGCTGCCCGTCACGAGGAACCCGAGACGGCCGCGATGCTTGTCGAACTCCCCCTTGAGCCACCCCTTCCAGCCGCGCCACTTGTGCAGCTCGTCGAGGACGACGAGCGCCTCGTCCCCGGGCCATCGCGCCGCGCGGATCTCCTTCCGGTCGTCGCGGTTGTCCCAGCTGAGGTAGACGCCCGAGGCCCGGCGGCCGAGGACGTGGCGGGCGAGCGTCGTCTTCCCGACCTGCCGCGGCCCCGCCACGAGGACCATCGTGTCCTTCAGGTCCTCCTCGACGGACGCCTCGAGGTACCGGATCCTGTCCATGCCGGCATATTTTGCCATGAGGCAAAAAATGTCGCGACTTTTTTCGGTTACGGGCGAGCATTGCCGGGCGCGACGCGGTCAAGCGAGGCGGCACCCGGACCCCCTCGGACTCCCTCTCCCCGGCACCGGGCCTTACGGCCGCGCGAGGATCAGCGTCACGTTGTGGCCGCCGAAGCCGAAGGTGTTGTTCATCGCCACCCGGACGGGGCGCTCCTTCGCGACGTTCGGCACGAAGTCGAGGTCGAACCCCTCGTCGGGGTTCTCGAGGTTGATCGTCGGCGGGACGACGCCGAGGCGCAGCGCGTTCACGCACGCGATCGTCTCGACCGCGCCCGACGCGCCCAGGTGGTGGCCGTGCATCGACTTCGTGGACGAGATCGAGAGCTTCCGCGCGTGGTCGCCGAACAGCGTCTTCACGGCCGCCACCTCGGCCGGGTCGCCGAGCGGTGTCGAGGTGCCGTGGGCGTTGATGTAGTCGACCGCCCTCGCGTCGAGCCTCGCGTCCGCGAGCGCGCGGCGCATCGCGAGGATCGCGCCCCGCCCCTCCGGATCCGGCGCAGTGATGTGGCTCGCATCGCTCGACACGCCGCCGCCCGCGAGCACCGCGAGGATCTCCGCGCCGCGCCGGCGGGCGTGCTCCTCGCTCTCGAGCACGAAGGCGGCCGCCCCCTCCGCCATCACGAAGCCGTCCCGCCCCCGGTCGAAGGGCCGCGACGCTCGCTCGGGTTCCGCGTTGCGCGTCGAGAGCGCCTTCATCCGCGAGAACACGGACACGCACACCGGCGTCACCGCGGCCTCCGCGCCGCCGGCGACCATCACCTCGGCATCGCCGCGCCGGATCTCGTGCATCGCCGCGACGAGCGCGTGGCCCGACGAGGAGCACGCGCTCGCGGTCGCGACGGAGAGCCCCTTCAGGCCGTAGCGGATCGAGATGAGCCCTGCGCAGCAGTTGATCATGAGCCGCGGGACGGTGAAGGGCGAGAGCTTGTTCGGCCCCTCGCGGCCCAGGAGCTCGACGCCCCGCTCGATGGTGTCGATCCCGCCGACGCCCGAGCCGATCACGACCCCGCACCGCTCCCGGTCCTCGCGCGCGAAGTCGATCCCCGACCGCCCCACAGCCTCGATCGCGGCGTGCATGCCGAGCTGGGTGTACCGGTCCATCCGGTTCGCCTCCCGGCCGAGGAGAGCGAACGGGTCCCAGCCGCGCACCTGCCCGGCGATCGTCACGGGCCACTGGCCCTTCCACCGGTCGTACTCCTCGCCGACGATCGTCCCGATCCCGCTCCGGCCGCTGACCATCGCGTCCCACACGGCAGGGGCGTCGCGGCCCTGACATGTGATCGCGCCCATGCCGGTGATGACGACCCGCGGGCCGGACATGGGGACCACTGTGGCACACGGGAGCCGGGTTGGCCAGCTTGGGCCCGGTCAGCGCCTCGAAATCAGGAGGTAGAGGAGAGCCGCCGCGCCCGCGGTGAACGGGATCGAG
>JAKLKT010000686.1 GCA_023150495.1 Planctomycetota bacterium | reverse complement strand
GCTCGCTCGGCGTCCCCGACCTGCGCGTCGGCGCGGCGTTCGTCTCGGCGACCGAGGTCACGCCCGACGGCGCGGGCGCCGCGCTCCGTCTCTGGATGGAGTGCGAGAAGGGGCTCTCCCACAGCCGGATCACGGTCGGCTAGGGATCGGGAGGGGCTCCGGGGAGGGGCTCGACGTGCGGCACGGATGCCGCACCCTGTCGCCGCAAGCCCAGTCGCCCGAACCGCTTACGACGCCCGATTCCGGAAAAGATCAGGTCAGGCGGGCATCTGGGCGCGGATGATGTACTGCGTGATGAGATCGCGATCCTTGTTCGTGATCTCCTGGAACTCGAGGCCCATGACGACGTGACCGCCGTCGTCCTGGACCGAGGAGGACCAGATCACGCGGGAGAGCGCCTTCACCGGGCGCTCCGCGTTCGGCAGCATGATGTTGATGCCGATGTACATCTTGCGCGTGAGGAGCTTCGAGAGCCACGCGGGGTCCGGCAGCTTGCCGCGGAGCAGCAGGCCGCCCGCGCCGATGTTCTGGCTCATCCCCTCGTACACGATCTCCATGTCCTTGCTCGCCATCTCGCGCGAGAGGAACTTGTAGCGGATCGGCACTGCCAGGGGCAGCCGGATGAACTGGCGGCGCTCGAAGTCGAACGAAGTGGTCATGGCGGCACAGAGGGCGCACGGAGCGCCCGCGTCGGTTCCTTCGGCCCCCGGGGCCCCCGCACTTGAGCGCCCCGGACCCCCACCGCCTCGAAGCGGGACTCACCGCGCACGGACGAAGGACTCCTCCGGGCAGCCGAGGCCGGCGAGGACGCCCTTGACCTCGCCGAGGAAGCGGCGGCCGTCCTCGTAGTAGCCGGCCGTCGGCCTCAACCCCGCGATGCGCGACGCGAAGAACCCGTTCAGCCCCTCCATGAAGAGCTCGCGCACGTACTTCGCGGCCATCGACGCGAGCGCCGCGGCGCGGTCCGTCGCGTCCGCCGCCTTCTGGAACCGGATCCGCACCGTGCGCCCCCCGAGCGCGAGCCGGTAGCCCGACCACGCGGCGCTCTCGCGCTCGGCGAGGATCGATGTCGGGCCGAGCTCCGCGAGGAGGAGCCCCGCGTAGCGGTTCCGGCCCCCGTGCTTGTCGCACACGATCACGGCGTCGCCCGCGTGGTCCTCGAGCGCGCGGCGGATCACGCGCATCGTCTCCTCGAAGAGCAGCGTCGCCTTGTCGCCGTGGCGCGCGCACCCCTCGTTGAAGTCGCGCTCGCAAACCGGGTTCACGTAGAGGCGGCGGAACCCCCTCGGCGGGGCGCCGCCGCCCGCGTCGGCGTCGCTCACGTCGCCGTACCAGAGGTAGCCCCCGCGCGGGTCGCCGCGCACCGAGAGGCGCGCGAGCAGGTCCGCGAGGGAGACGGGCGCGGGGAGCCCCAGGTACGGGGAGAGAGCGCGCGCGAGCGCGGCGCGGCCGCCGCGGCCGTAGACGACCTTGCTGTCCGCGATGCCGTCGCCCGGGGCGGCGCGGCGGTCGCCCTCGAACACGGCCGCCGCGACCACGAGGGGCCCGAGGAGCGGCCCGTACCCCGCTTCGTCCGTGCCGATGTGCAGCACGGGCCCGATTCTAGATGGAGCCCCGAGACGGATTTGAACCGTCAACCCCAGCTTTACGAAAGCTGTGCTCTACCGTTGAGCTATCGGGGCGCCGGGGGCCGAACAACGCCTTTTCGGCAGGGAATCGGCCCTGTCTGGAGGGATACTGATAGCCGTGGCCGTCGAATCGTCAAGGAAAACCGATGCCCATGCGCCGCTCCACCCCGGAGGGTGCCCGCGGTGCGGGACGCGCCTTGGCGAGCCGTACAAGT
>JAKLKT010000685.1 GCA_023150495.1 Planctomycetota bacterium | reverse complement strand
CTACCTCCGCGGCAACCGGCCGGAGAAGCGCCGGCCCCCGCCCGGCACGAAGCTCGTCGCGTGGCGGTTCCCGGCCCGCGTCATGAACGCCCTCGGGCGATGGGGCATCCTCCCGGCCGACCGCGCGCTCGGCGGCTGCGACGTCTTCCACCACACCGACTACGTCCTCACCGAGGTCTCCCCGCGGACGCCGCAGGTGATGACGGTCCACGACCTCGCCTTCCTCCGTGATCCGTATTTTCATACGGCATATGCCGCGCGGACGCTCGAGGGCATCGTCCGCGCCGCCGCGGCCCGCTGCCGCGCGCTCCTCGCCCCCAGCGAGGAGACCGCGCGCGACTGCCGCGAGCTCCTCGGCGCCCGGAACGTCTTCGTCACGCCGCTCGGCGTCGACGAGGAGCTCTTCTCCCTCTCCCCCGGAGCCCCCTCACGTCCCTACCTGCTCGCCGTCGGCACCCTCGAGCCGCGCAAGAACTTCGCCCGGCTGATCCGCGCGCACGCGCGCTCGGGCGTCGACCTCGATCTCCTGATCGCCGGCAAGCGCGGCTGGCTCTTCGAGGACGTCCTCGAGGCCGCGCGCGCCGCGCCGCGCGCCCGGCTCCTCGGCCACGTGCCCGACCCCGAGCTCAAGCGGCTCCTCGCGGGCGCGACCGCGTTCCTCTATCCGTCGCTCCTCGAGGGGTTCGGGTTGCCCGTCCTCGAGGCGATGGCCGCCGGCAGGCCCGTGCTCACCTCCGACCGGGAGCCGCTCCGGAGCCTCGCGGGCGGCGCGGCGCTCCTCGTCGACCCCCTCGACGAGGAGGCGATCGCGGAGGGCATCCGGCGGGTCGTCGCCTCCCCGCCGCGCGGGGGGCCCGAGCGCGCCCGCGGCTACACTTGGGCCAAGTGCGCCGCCGCGACGCGGCGCGCATACGAGGCGGTCTTAGGTTGAAGCTCGGCATCGACGCAACGGAGCTCCACCCGGGCGCGGTGGGGGGCGTCCGCACGGCGGTCCTCCTCCTGCTCGAGGCGCTCCGGCAGTACGCGCCCGACCTCGAGATCCACGCGCTCGCGCCGGAGCCCGTCGAGACGCCGCGCGGCATCCGCTGCGTCGCGACCGGCGGCCCGCGGCGCCCCTTCCTCTGGCGCCGCTCGCGGCACCTGCGCCGGCACCTCCGCCGCCTCGACCTCTTCCACTCGCCCGTGACCGCGTTCCCGGACACGCCCGTCCCCGTGACCGCGACCGTGCACGAGCTGCCCTTCGTCGAGAACTTCCGCCTCGAGGGGCAGTGGCGCGCCCTCGTCCAGGAGTACTGGCTCGCGCGCGCGATGTCGCGCTGCAAGGCGCTCGTCGCGCCCACGCAGGCGACGCTCCGCCAGCTCGGGATCGCGCACCCCGCGGCGCCGCGGATCACGGCGGTCGTGCCGCACCCCGCGCCGCCGGTCGAGCGCACCTCGCACAGCCACGACGGCTCGCTGCTCTTCGTGGGCCGGCTCGACAAGCGGAAGTGCGTCGAGGCGCTGCTCGAGGGGGCTTCGGGGGCCATGGCCGGGGAGATCCGGCTCGTCGGCCCGCAGGCGGAGAGGCGGCGCCGCGCGATCGAGGATGTCGCGGAGCGGCTCGATATCCTCGGCCGCGTGCGGTTCATGGGCGTCGTCGACGCGAACGCGCTCGACGACCTCTACTGCCGCGCGTGCGTCGTCGGGCTCATGAGCGCGTCGGAGGGGTTCGGGTTCCCGGTGCTCGAGGCGCTCGCGCGCGGGGTCCCGGTGGTCGTCGGGAAGGGGACGGGCGCCGCCGAGGTGGGCGGCGGGGCGGCGATCGCCGCCGACCCGCTGAGCCGCGAGGAGATCGCCGCGGCGCTC
>JAKLKT010000684.1 GCA_023150495.1 Planctomycetota bacterium | reverse complement strand
AAGCTCGCGGACCTCCTGCGCGAGGAGGGGAAGGAGGAGGCGGCGCTCGAGGCGTACGCGCGCGCGACCGCGGTCTTCCTGGCCTCGGTCGGCGCGGAGCCGCGGCCTCCTGCCGGCGGCATCGCCATGGGGTTCCGCGGCCGCGCCGCGAAAGGCCAGGAGGGCCCGGTCGATCGCGCGCTCCGGTGGCTCGCCGCGCACCAGGAGCCCGACACCGGCGGCTGGGACGCCGACGGGTTCATGAAGCACGACCCGAAGGAGGACCGCTGCGACGGCAAGGGCGCCGCGGACGCGGATGTCCTCGTCACCGGGCTCGCGACGCTCGCCTTCCTCGGCGCCGGGCACACGGGCCGGGAGGGCGCCTACGCCGGAAACGTCCGCTCGGCGCTCGCCTGCCTCGTGGCGGCGCAGAAGGAGGACGGGGGCTTCGGCGGGGCGTCGCTCCGCGCCGACGCGGTCGCTGCCGTCGCGCTCTCCGAGGCGTACGCGCTCACGCGCGACCCCTTCCTGATGAAGCCCGCCGAGCGGGGCGTCGCGGCGCTCGTCCGGCAGCAGGCGGGCGGATGGAAGGACGACGCCGCGCTCACCGCGTGGTGCGCGAGCGCGATCGCGTCGGCGCGCGGCGCGGGGCTCGACGTCCCGGAACGCTCGCTCGCGGATGCGCTGGCGTGGGTCCAGGCCTCGACGGATCGCGCGTCGGGCCGCGTCGGGAAGGAGGGGAAGACCGAGCGCTCCACGGCCGCCGCGCTCTTCACGTGCATCCTCTGCCAGCAGGCGGGCCTTGCCGTCGAGGCGATCCCGGGAGGCTTCGCGCTCTGCGTCGCGAAGCCTCCCGCCTGGAACGTCGAGGAGGGCACGATCGACATGGAGTACTGGCGCTTCGGCACGCTCGCGCTCTACCGCGCTGGCGACGACGACTGGCGCGCGTGGACCCGCGCGATGAAGGCTGCGATCGTGGACCGCCAGCAGACGGCGGGCTCGCGCGCGGGGTCCTGGGATCCGGTCGGTGTCGAGGGCGGGCGCGTCGAGGCGACCGCGCTCCTGACGATGAGCCTCGAGGTCTACTACCGCTACGCGGACGCCATGGGGGTGCGGTGATGCGGCCCTTCCTCCTCCTCGCGCTCCTCCTCCTTCCCGCCTCCGCGGCGGACGACGAGATCGAGACCCTGCGCCTCTCCCGCCTCGCGATGGAGGCGCAGATCCGGATCGGCGACACCCTCCGGCAGAAGGGGGACCGCGAGGGCGCGCGCGCCGCGTACGAGGAGGCCCTGCGCCTCGAGCGCGGGCCGGTCCGCGGCGGGCCGGCGGTGAAGCTCGCGCTCGCGTGGCTCGCCGCGCACCAGGACGACGACGGCAGGTGGGACTGCGACGGGTTCATGAAGCACGATCCCGCGGCGGACACGTGCGACGGCGCGGGCACGGCGAACCACGACATCGGCGTCACCGGGCTCGCCGCCCTCGCGTTCCTGCGGTCGGCCGGCGCCTCCCCGCCGGCGCGCGCGGGGCTCGAGGTCCTCGCGAAGAGCCAGGGGGCGGACGGCCTCCTCGGGACCCGCGTCACGCACAGCTTCATGTACAACCACGCGATCGGGACGCTCGCGCTCTGCGAGGGGTACCGGCTGACGGGGGACGAACGCCTCGGCAACGCCGCGCAGAGAGGTCTCGACTTCATCGCGGCGGCGCGGAACCCCTACCTCGCCTGGCGTTACGAGCCCCGCGGCGGCGAGAACGACACCTCCGTCACCGGCTGGTGCGTGATGGCGCTCGCGGCGGGGCAGGAAGCGGGCCTGAAGATCGACACGGCGGCGTTCGACGGCGCGCGGGCGTGGGTCGACAAGGTGACGGATCC
>JAKLKT010000015.1 GCA_023150495.1 Planctomycetota bacterium | reverse complement strand
GATCCTCGTGAACAACTCGGGCTAGAGCGCCGACTGGAGGGCCGCGAGGAAGTCCTTGTTCCCGGTGACCAGGAACCGGTCTTCCTTCTGCGTAACGGCCTCGACATCCGCGCGGCCACGCGCCTTCTCCCGGCACCAGTACTTGAGCATCGAGAACACGGCCTCCTGGTTCGAGGTGGTGAAGTCGACGCCCTTGCTCTGCTTGAGCTCCTTCTGGATGGCGGCGATGTGGTCGGGGCGGAGGATGATCCGAGGCATGTGCGGGTCTACTTCTTGGGGGAGGTTTCCTTGGGGGCGTCAGCCTTGTCTTCGGGCTTCTTCTCGCCGACGCGGCCCGGCGTGGCCGGTGCGAGCGCCTTCCAGGCGGGATCGTCCACCGACGCGACCGGGAATGCTACTTCCACGTCCCAGCAATAGGGGCGGGCGCTCGGGCCCCCCTTGATGAACATCGAGGGGACCGCCTCCCACATGGCCCAGAGCTGCGTGTTCGTGCCCTGGGTGTCCGGCGGCTGGATCTGCTTGGACTTGTCCGAAGGCTGCTCCCAGACCTGGAACTTGATGTTGATCGTGTCGCCCCCGAGGGAGAGCGCCGCGGCGCCCGGCTGCCCGTTCTTCCGGGACACCTGCTTCGCATCCACCATCACGATCGCGTCCGGAGGCATGGTGAGGGTGCGGTTCACGAGGCCGATGAACCCGTTCCAGTAGACGACGAGCCACTCCCCGGCCTCGACGGTCTTCTCCCGGTAGAGCCCGCATTGCGCGGCGTTCTTCTCGGTGGCCTTCTCGTACGCGTCCGCATCGTAGTCCTTCGGCTTCGGCGGCAACGGGACGTTCTTCTGCTTCGCCGGCGCCAGCTTCTTCCACGCGGCGACGAGGTTGTCGTAGTCCTCGCGCTCCTTGGCCAGCATGCGCGCCTCGGCGTCGGACAGCCGCGCGCCCAGCTTGAGCGGGACGGCGGAGCGGAGCGCGCCGAGCACGTAGTAGGCGTTCCGCGCCGGCTTGGCGCGCTTCGCGGCGTCGTCCAGGGTCGTCACCCAGAGCGGGGCGAACGCGATCGCGTTCGCGCGCCTGGTGAAGTGGATGTAGGGCGGGCCCGACTCCACGGCGTTGAAATCGTCCACGCCGGCCATCCGATCCATCGCGAAGCTGTGCGGAAGGTAGATGCTCCAGTCCGCGGCCGCGGAGTCGTAGGTGAGGCGTCGGATCGAGTGGAGCATCATGTCGTAGCCGGGCATGTCGTGGCGCACGAGGCGGAGCCCGAGGGAGTCGACGCGGTTGTTGTCGCGGAGGCTCAGCTGCCCGTTGACGCCGATGATGCCCGCGCGCGCGCAGACCATGAGCATCTGCCAGCGGTCGCCGAACGAGCCGCCCTTCGCCACGAGCGTGTAGTTCGCGCGGTCGCTCGGGCTCGGCGGGTCGATCGACTGGAACGGGTGCACGTCGAAGAACGTGCGCGTGAGCTCCCAGACGTTGCCCGACATGTGGCGCGCGCCGTACGGGCTGTCGCTACCGCTCACGCTCTCGTCGTCCACGCGCATCGGGCCGGCGACCCGGCACCGCTCGTTGTCGGCGCCCGCGATGAGCGTCTTCTGCTTGTCGTGGTCCCACTGGCCGCAGGGATAGGGCCAGCGCAGGTTGTCTCCGCGGGCAGCCCGCTCGTTCTCGTACTCGGACGGGAGCTGGCAGCCGGCCCACTCGGTGAACGCGAGGATGTCGTTCGGCGACACGCTCCGCACCGGATACGCGGCGAAGTCCGTGTCGGCGAGCGCGAGGGGCTTCAGGAACTCCTCCTCGGGCACCCGGAAGGCCTCGGCCGCGGGCTTGCTCGGGTCGCAGTACTCGCGGCCGACGGAGAAGCCGGAGAGGCGGCACCAGCCGTACCAGTTCTGGGGCACGCGCGCCTTGTAGACGTAGAGCTTGATCCCTTCGTCACGTACTGGCCGGCGAGCGCCCGGAGCGTCTCCCCCTTCGTCGTGGTGTGCTCGACCCGGAACTCCTTGTCGAGGTAGGTCTTGTACTGGGCGTTCGTCACCTCGAACTTGCCGATCTGGTAGGAGGGGAGCGGGAAGTCGGGGAGCTTCCCCCAGACGTCGTAGATCAGCTCCTTCTTGAGGTCCTGGTTCCCGCGGTGGCGGTCCACGTACTCCTTGTCCGTGCACCCCGGCCAGACCTGTCCAGCGGGAACCCGGACGAAGCCGGGTGCCGCCCGAGCCTCGGCCGCGGGCCGCGGGGCGGGCGCGGCCGGCGCCTCCTGCTCGGCCTCTTCCGCGGGCTTCCCCTTCGGCTCCTCCCCGGCAGGCGCGGCCTCGGGGTCCTTCTTCGGCTCCTGGGCCGGCGTCCCCTCCTGCGTGCATGCCTTCGGCGCGAAGTTGATGACCGCGAACGCGAGGAGGGCGGCAAGAAGGCCGCCGCGGAAGACCGAGCTGTCCATCGTCCCAATGCTAGCACGGCGCGGGCCGACCCGACCGTGTCGCAGGCGCGACATCCGAGGGCCGTCGCGCGGCCCCCGCACCCCCTCCGCCTCCGCGCGCCGTGTGCTCCCCGCAGGGGGGCAAATCGCTTTTTACCCCAGCCGATTGTGGACTCCCTCTTGCGGCCCTCTCCGGACCTGCTAACCTTCTCTCAAAGACCGCCGCGGGTGCCTGTGTGAGGGAGGCGTGCCGATGGGTACGTTCGAGAAGCTCGGGATCCTCGTCATCGTCGTGATCATCGTGATGATCCTCGCCGTCGCCATCTACCAGTGGGGCGGCGCGGGAGGTCCGCCTGGCAGCACGGTCATGGAGCTGCCCGCGGGCTCCGAGCTGACCGTGAAGACGATCGATCAGCTCCGCGAGGAGCACGAGAACGCGGGTCAGAAGCCCTCGCTCGACGGCGACACGGCGGCGTGGCCCGGCGGGATCCCGAAGAGCTACACGATCCTCAAGGACGACAAGGTCTGGGTGATCGTCGTGAAGCGCTGGGGCCTGAAGGAGAGCTTCATCCAGGAGATCGAGGGCGCGAACAGCAAGATCGACTTCAAGCGCCTCCGGCCAGGGACGGTGATCGCGGTCCCGGATCCCTCCCGTTTCATGCGCTCCGCCGCCGAGCCCGCGCCGGCTCCGCCGAAGACGGGCCCCACGCGCCGCTACGAGGTGCAGGGCGGCGACACGCTCGAGAACATCGCCTATCGCCACCTCGGGTCGAAGACGCGCTGGCCGGACATCGTGAGCCTGAATCCCGGCCTCGAGCCGAAGCGGCTCTTCGAGGGGCAGGAGATCTACCTCCCCGTAAAGTAGGCTCCCGCAACAGGTTACGACACAAGGCCCGTCCGGGGACGCCCGGCGGGCCTTTTCAGCTTCAGCCGGCCGCCGAAAGTCCCGATACGAGACTCGCGTGCCCGGGCTCCCGAGCGCGCGTTCGGAGACGCCAATGCTGAAGCGCATCCTGCTCAAGGCCCTTCCTCTCCCGGTCTTCTGCGCCATGGTCGTTGCGCAGCAGGCGCCGGAGTCCGCGCCGCCGGCGAAGCCCGCCGCGGGCGCCGAGGCGCCGAAGCAGGCGGCTGCGGGCGCCGAGGCGCCGAAGGCCGACGAGAAGACCGACGCCGAGGCGGCCGAGGTCAAGGTGCTGAAGCCCGGCGACGTCCCGGCCGAGCTCGTGCGCATCGAGAAGCGCAAGACGAAGGCCGAGATCAAGTGCGAGGTGACGATCACGCCGACCCACGGGCGGCCCGTCACGGTGAAGGGCGTCATCCGCAACGGCAAGCTCATCGAGCGCTTCGCGGGCCGCGACTTTGTCCAGGATCCGACGATCGAGCACCCGCAGTGCGGCATCCGCCTCTGGTGGGTGGACAACACCTCGGGCTGGATCTTCCTCCGGTACTCCCAGATCGACACGATCGCGCTCACCGGCGTGCTCACCGCCGAGGAGAAGCAGGCGATCATGGAGGCCCTCCGCGTGAAGGAGGAGAAGAAGAAGGAGGACCAGCGCGCGATCGAGGCCTCGAAGCTCGACGAGGAGCTCCTGAAGATGAGCTCGGCCGATCTGGAGGCCTACCTCCTCCGCGAGTATCCTCAGGACCAGGGCTGGACGAGCGAGCGGCAGCGCGAGCTGAAGAAGAAGCAGCTCATCGACAACCAGCCGCTGACGCGCCAGGAGTCCGTCTTCGTCACCCACTTCCCGACGCTCGTCAAGGCCCGGCTCAAGGAGCTGAAGCGCGAGAAGGACAAGGTCGAGTTTGAGCCCGGAAGCGCCGACAAGCCCTCCGAACCCGCCCAGCCCGGGCAGCCGAGGGACTCCGCCCAGCCTGGGCCCCAGTCCCAGCCCGCCGCCGGCGCCGCCGACGAGGAGCCCGCTCCCGAGGACGACGAGTAGCCTCCTCGCCCCGATCTCGCTCCTCTATGCCGCGGGCGCGCGGCTCCGCGCGCGCCGCTGGCGCGGCCGAGGGCGAAAGCTCGGGAAGCCGGTCCTCTCCGTCGGCAACCTCACGTTCGGGGGCACGGGCAAGACGCCCTTCGTGATCCGCGCGTGCGAGGAGCTCAGGCGCCGCGGGAGAAGGGTCGCGATCCTCTCGCGGGGATATCGGGGGGGGCCCCTTGGCAACGACGAGGCGAAGGTCATCGCGCGGCACCTTCCGGATGTCCCGCACCTCGAGGACCCGGACCGGTTCGCCGCGGGCTCGCGGATCGCGAAGGACACGGACGTCTTCGTCCTCGACGACGGGTTCCAGCACCTCCCGCTCTTCCGCGACGCGGACCTCGTGCTCGTGGACGCGACCGACCCCTTCGGCGGCGGCTTCTGCCCGCCGGCGGGCCGGCTCCGCGAGCCGCTCTCCGCGCTCGAGCGGGCCACGGCCGTCGTCCTCACGCGCTGCGACCTCGTCGACCGCGCCTCGCTCGGCGAGACGATGCGCCTCGTGCGGGCGCACACCGCGGCGCCCGTCGTGACCTCCGTGTTCCGGCCGGTGTGCCACGCCCCGCTCGACGGCCTCGATGCGACCGTCGCGTGCGGCATCGGGAACCCGCACGCGTTCGCGCTCATGCTGGAGCGGCTCGGCGTCCGCATCGCGGAGCGCCGCTTCTTCCGCGACCACCACGCCTACACGCGCGCGGACGTCCTTGCGCTCGCCGGCACGGGGCGCGCCGTCGTCGTCACGGAGAAGGACGCCGTGAAGCTCGAGCCGCTCTGGCCCCCGGAGCCCCCCCTGATCGTCGTGAAGGTCGAGCTCGACCTCCTCGACGGCGCGGCGCACCTCCACGCGATCCTCGACCGGCTATGAGACTCCCCCCGAAGGAGTTCGCGGCGCGCGACGGGCGGAGGTTCGTGGTCCGGTCGGCGCGGGCGAACGAGGCGGGCGCGCTCTTCGACCACTACCTGCTGATCCGCGCGCGCGAGCCCGACGTGAACGTCGAGGAGGCGGACGAGTGGATGGCGAGCGCCGACAGCGTGCGGCGGCTGATCGAGGGGCTCGACCGCGCGGCGAACGGCTTCCTGCTCGTGGCGGATGCGGGGGGGATCGTGGGGGCGCTGTCGATCGAGGGCGGGCGGTTCCGGAAGGTGCGCCACGTGGGCGAGGTCGGCGTGAGCGTCGCGCGCGGGTGGCGGCGGCAGGGCGTTGGCCGGCGGCTCATGGAGACGGCGATCGACGCGGCGCGGACGTCGAAGGAGCTCTCGCGGCTCTCGCTCCGCGTGTTCTCGTCGAACGCGCCGGCGATCGCGCTCTACGAGTCGCTCGGGTTCGTCGTCGAGGGGCGCCGGCCGGGCCACCTGCGCATCCGCGGCCGCGACGAGGACCTGATCCTCATGGGGCTTCCGCTGCGGTGATCTCGGGCCCCGACGTGCCGGGCGCCGCCCGCGCCCGGGATTCGGCGGGGCGTGTACCTTGCCGCGATGCCGATCAAGATCCTCGAGCACGAGAGCAAGGTCCTCAAGGGGAACCCCCTCGGCGACCCCGCGCGCCGCGAGCTCTGGGTCTACCTGCCGCCCGGAGCCGGGAAGGGCGGCCGCCGCTACCCGGTCCTCTGGCACCTCATCGGGTTCACGGGCACGGGCCAGATGGCCGTCACCGGCAACCGCTGGGCGCCGGGGCTCGCGGAGCGGCTCGACCGGCTGATCGCCGGCGGCTGCCCGCCCGTGATCGTCGCCTTCCCCGACTGCTTCACGCGCCTCGGCGGCAGCCAGTACATGAACTCCGACGCGACCGGGCGCTACGAGGACTACCTCTGCGACGAGCTCGTGCCGTTCCTCGACGGTTCCGTCCCGACGCTGCCATCCCGCGACGCGAGGGGCGTCTTCGGGAAGTCCTCCGGCGGCTACGGAGCGCTCCGGCTCGGCATGCGGCGCGACGACCTCTTCTCCGCCGTCGCCTGCCACAGCGGCGACATGGCCTTCGCGCTCACCTACCTCCCGGGCTTCGCGAAGACCGTCGCGCGGCTCGCGAAGGCGGGGTCGATCGAGAGGTGGCTCGCGGAGTTCGAGAAGGGCGAGAAGAAGAAGAGCGCGGACTTCGACGCGATCAATACGGTCGCGATGGCGTCCTGCTACTCGCCGGACCCGGGAAAGCCGTTCGGGATCGCGCTCCCGTTCGACCTCGAGAGCGGGGAGCTCCTGCCCGACGTCTGGGCGCGCTGGAAGGAGCACGACCCGGTCGAGATGGTGAGGCGGCACGCGGACGCGCTCCGGCGGCTGAAGCTCCTCTTCCTCGACTGCGGGAGCGACGACGAGTACCACCTCCATCTGGGCATGCGGCTCTTCGCGAAGCGGTGCAAGGATCTCGGGATCGCGTGCGAGACCGAGGAGTTCCCGGACGACCACCGGTCGATCAGCTACCGGTACGACGTGTCGATCCCGCAGCTCGCGAGGGCGGTCTCCGGCGCGTAGGGGTCAGGGGGCGCGGGGGGCAGGGGGGCTGCCCCCGGAGCCCCCTCTCATCCCGCCTTCGTGGGCGTGCGCGGGGCGTCGGCCTTCTTCGACTTCGCCGCCTCGCCGTCGGACTTCGCTGCGCGTCCCTTCGGCTTCTCCTCGACGGGCTTCGGCAGCGGCTCGCCGCGGAGGTAGGTGTACGAGTTGAGGCCCTCCTCGTAGCGCTTGAGCAGGAGTGCGGTCTCCTCCGGCGTGATCGTCTTGTGCCAGAGCGCGTCCTCGCACGCCTGGCGCACGCGGCGGAGCAGCTCGCGCTCGTCGTACTCCATGTAGCCGAGCACGTCGTGCACGGCGTCGCCCGCCTCCACGTGCTCGACGCGGTAGCGGTCCTCGGCGAGCGTCACGTAGATCGCGTGCGTGTCGCCGAACAGGTTGTGGAGGTCGCCGAGGATCTCCTGGTAGGCGCCGACGAGGAAGACGCCCAGGTAGTAGGGCTCGCCGTCCGGCACGTGCAGGTCGATCACCTTGCGCACGTCGTGCATGTCGATGAAGGAGTCCACCTTCCCGTCGCTGTCGCACGTGAGGTCGGCGAGCGTCGCCTGCCGCGTGGGCCGCTGCGACAGCCGGTGGATCGGCATCATCGGGAAGAGCTGGTCGACCGCCCACGAGTCGGGCAGCGACTGGAAGACGGAGAAGTTCCCGTAGTAGGTGTCGGCGAGCGCGCGCTCGAGGGACTCGAGCTCCTCCGGCACGCGCTGCACCTCGCCCATGAGCCTCGAGATCTTCGAGCAGCAGGCGAAGAAGAGCCCCTCCGCCCGCGAACGGCCCGCGAGGTCCAAGTAGCCGAGGTTGAAGAGCTGGCTCGCCTCGTCGCGGCACTGGATCGCGTCGTGGTAGGGCTCCCGCAGGTTGCGGCGGCTGATCGACCGCCAGATCTCGTAGAGCTCGTGGACCACGTCGTGGTCGTTCTCGCCGGGCGCCTGCGGCTCCTCGGTCTGCATCACCTCGTTCGTGTCGAGGATGTCGAAGACGAGCATCGCGTGGTGCGCGACCATCGCGCGGCCCGACTCGGTCACGATCGTCGGCTTCGGCACGTTGCGCGCGTCGCACGCCGCCGAGATCGCCGCGACCACGTCGTTCGCGTACTCCTGCACGGAGTAGTTCATCGACGAGTGGAAGTTCGTGTTCGAGCCGTCGTAGTCGACGGCGAGGCCGCCGCCGACGTCGATGTACTTCATGGGCGCGCCGAGCGAGTGGAGCTCGACGAAGATGCGCGACCCCTCCTGGAGCGCGTCCTTGATGACGCGGATCGAGGGGATCTGGCTGCCGATGTGGAAGTGCACGAGCTGGAGGCAGTCGAGCATCCCCTCCTTCTTCAGCAGCTCGACGGCCAGGACCGTCTCGCGCGAGGAGAGGCCGAACTTGCTCCACGTGCCGCCGCTCTCCGCCCACCGCCCGGCGCCGCGCGACTGGAGCTTCACGCGGATGCCGATGTGCGGCCGGATGCCGTGCTGCCGCGCCACGCGCAGGATCATCTCGAGCTCGCGGTACCGGTCGACGACGAGGATCGGCAGCCTCCCGAGCTTCTGCGCGAGCAGTGCCGTCTCGACGTAGGTCTGGTCCTTGTAGCCGTTGCAGACGAGCAGCGCCTCGGGGTCGTCGAGCAGCGCGAGCGCGACGAGCATCTCCGGCTTGCTGCCGACCTCGAGCCCGAGGTGGCAGTCGCGGCCGCAGCGGAGCAGCTCCTCGACGACGTGGCGCTGCTGGTTGACCTTGATCGGGTAGACCGGGCGGTAGCCGCCGTCGTACCCGTACTCCTGCATCGCGCGCTCGAAGCAGCCGGCGATCTCGCGCACCCGCTCCTGGAGGATGTCGGGGAATCGCACGAGCAGCGGCAGCTCGTAGCCGCGCGCGCGCAGGTCCTCGACGAGCTCCTTCAGGTCGATCTCGCCCTTGCCCTCGCGTCGTGGCCGGGCCACGACGTGGCCCGCCTCGTTCACGGAGAAGAATCCGGCGGACCAGAGGGGAACGTTGTAGTGGTCGAGGCTGTCCTTGATGGTCCAGCCGAGGAGCTGCTGGTCGGGTCCCAAGGGAATAAGAATACTGCCCGCGGGCGCCAGCTGCCAGCGGAACCGAAGGGCGCCGGGCCTGCGGCGGGCAAGGGGAGGAGGCGCGGGGGAGGGGCGAGCTTCGGCGAGGCAGGCCCGCCCGCGCTCTCCGACGGCGCGGGCTCGGCGAGGCGCCCGCTTTGCGGGCGTCCTACAATCCCGGCGCGGTGAGCAAGCCCTCCGTCGTCGAGGTCGAGGCGCGCTCCTACGAGCTCGATCCCTACGGCCACGTGAACAACGCCGTCTACGTGAACTGGCTGGAGCACGGCCGCCTCTGCTTCCTCCGCGACCGGGGGCACACCTACACGTCGGTGCCGGAGACCTTCGGCGTCCACGTGGTGGTCGTGCGGCAGGACCTCCAGTACAAGGCGCAGGTGCACCTCGGGGACCGGCTCTCCGTGACGACGCGGATCCTCCGCCTCGGCAGGACCTCCTTCGCCTTCTTTCAGGAGGTTTCCTACCCCGGCGGCCGGGTGGCCGCCTCCGGCGAGGTGACGATGGTCTGCGTCGGCCGCGACGGAGCCGCGGAGCCCATCCCCTCTGGCCTCCGGAGCCTCCTCGACTCCTGACATGCGGGCTTCCTACGGAGCCGCCCTGCGCGCCGCCCGCGCCGCCGCCGCGCTCGCGCCGGAGCTCCTCTGGCGCCGCTCCGCCGTAGCCCGCGAGAACCTGCGCCTCGCCTTCGGCCGCCCCCCGCCGGGGCTCATCGAGGCGTCCTGCCGCCACTTCGCCGAGGCCGCCGTCGACCTGCTCTACTTCGACCGCCTCTTCGAGCCGGCCCGCTTCGACGAGCACTTCCGGATGGAGGGGGACGGGCTCGCCCACTACCGGGAGACGGGGCCCTTGGGCGCCGTCTTCGTGACCGGGCACTTCGGGAACTGGGAGCTCTTCGGCGCCGCCTTCCGGCACCTCGGGATCCCGATCGCGCCGGTCGCGCGGCCGCTGCCCTGGCTCGGCGCGGCGCTCGACCGGTTCCGGCGCGCCCACGGGCAGGAGACGATCCCGAAGCGCGAGGCGCTTCCGCTCGCGATGCGGGCGATCCGCCGGGGGCTCTGCGTCGCCTTCCTCGCCGACCAGTCGGCCGGGCGCGAGGGGATCCCGGTGCCCTTCTTCGGCCATGACGCGCACACGATCGTGGCGCCGGCGGCCCTCGCCCTGAAGCTCAAGGTGCCGCTCTACGCCGGCTACTCGACCCGGCTCGGCGACGGGATCCGGTACAGGTGCTTCGCGGAGCACGTCCCGCTCGCGGGCGACGCGGAGTCGATGACCCGGCGGCTGAACGCGATCCTCGAGGGGTACGTCCGGGCCTGCCCCGAGCAGTGGTGGTGGTTCCACCGCCGCTTCAAGCCGCCGAAGGCGTTCCGGCGCGGCAGGAAGCTCTCGCCCGCGGGGGTGCCGCTTTGAGGCTCTTCCGGCGCCTGAACGAGCGGTACCTGCTGCGCTACCGGCTCGAGTACGCGATCGCGCTCCTCCTCGTGCACGCGGTGCGCGCGCTGCCGCCGGCGGTCGCCTGGGGCGGCGCGCGCGCGCTCGCGTCGCTCTGCTACAGGCTCGGGCTGCGGCGGCGGGCGATCCTCTCGAATCTCGCCGTCGCGTTCCCCGAGCTGCCCGAGGCCGGGCGGGAGCGGATCTGCCACGCCTGCTACCGCCACTTCTTCAGCGTCGTCGTGGACGTCCTCTTCGAGCAGCGCATGGTCTCGCGGAAGAACCTCTTCCGGAAGGTGACGCTCACGGGCTGGGCGAGGGACTACATCGACCGCCACGGCCTCGAGGGGTTCCGCGAGCGTGCGCACCGCGTGCTCTTCCTCACCGCCCACCTCGGCAACTGGGAGTTCGCCTCCGGCATCTTCGGGCTCATGGGCGTCGAGATCGTGCCGATCTTCCGCGCGATCCGGAACCCGTTCGTCAACCGGCTCGTCCGCGGGCTGCGCCTCGTCGCGCAGGAGAAGCTCATCGAGCGGCGCGGCGCGGTGCCGCTCATGGTCGAGCACCTCGACAAGGGCGGCAACATCGGGATGCTCTTCGACCAGGAGGCGGTCCACGGCATGGAGGTGCCGTTCTTCGGGCTCCCGGCGCGCACGCACAAGACGCCCGCGATCCTCGCGCGCGACCACGGCGTGAAGATCTTCTTCGGCGTCAACGTGCGGAAGGGGGACTACCTCTCCTACGAGGCGACGGGCGAGCTCCTCGACCTCACGCGGAAGAGCGACGACCGGCTGAAGGACATCGAGGAGATCACGACCGAGCTGATGCGCCGGCTCGAGGACGAGATCCGGAAGCACCCCGAGCAGTACTTCTGGATGCACCGCCGCTGGAAGCGCGCGGGCATCCACGAGGAGGTTTCCCCGTGAAGCCGATCGACATGCGCCGCGTGCGCACCGTGTCCGCCAAGCGCCGCGCGAGCAAGGTGCGCGCCGCGGACTTCGCCCGCGCCGTGCCGCCGCGGGCCCGGTTCCGCGCCTTCTACGAGTCGATGCCCGACATCCTGCAGGCGAAGGCGCTCCGCGAGCTCGCGCGCGCCGTCGCCCGCGCGCACGCGGGCCGGCGCCAGATCGTGTGGGGGATCGGGGGCCACGTGATCAAGGTGGGGCTCGCGCCGCTCCTCGACGACCTCATGGGGCGCGGCCTCGTGACCGCGATCGCGATGAACGGCGCCGCCGCGATCCACGACTTCGAGATCGCGCTCATGGGGAGGACCTCCGAGGACGTCGGCCCCGGCGTGCGCGACGGCACCTTCGGGATGGCGGAGGAGACGGGCGCCTTCTTCGCGAAGGCGGCGGAGGAGGGGCGGCGGATCGGTCTCGGCGAGGCGCTGAAGCGCGGCGTCGCGCGGCTCCCGCACCGGCGGCTCTCGGTGCTCGCGGCGGCGCGGCGGCAGGGCGTGCCCGTGACCGTGCACGTGGCGATCGGCACCGACATCGTCCACATGCACCCCCTGTGCGACGGGGCCGCGGTGGGGGAGGCGACGCACCGGGACTTCCTGACGTTCGCCGGCATCTGCGGCGGACTCGACCGCGGGGTCTTCCTCAACTGGGGTTCGGCGGTGATCGGGCCCGAGGTGTTCGTGAAGGCGGTGACGCTCGCGAACAACGTGCGGAGGAAGCCGCTGCGGATCACGACGGCGAACTTCGACCAGCTGCGGCACTACCGTCCGCGCGTGAACGTGGTGGAGCGGCCGGCGGAGAAGGGCTACGACTTCGCCGGCCACCACGAGATCATGATGCCCCTCTTCCGCATGGCTCTTCTGATCTTTTCCGGGTCCGAGGGCACTTAACCCGAGCCTGGGTCGGTGTTTACGGCGGCAGGGTGCGGCATTCGTGCCGCAGCCGGCCGGGCTCAGCGGTCCGCGGCCTTTGGCCCCCCCCTCATCGGCCTGAGCGACACCTGGCCCTTGCGGAACAGGTCGATCGCCTCGCCGAGGATGCGCACCGCCTCCTGCGGCGCATGGAAGCCGTTCGAGTTCTCCGACTCCACGAAGTCGACGTAGAACTGCCCGCGCCGCTGGCACGCGCGCGCCTCCTTCAGCTCCTCGTCGGTCGCCCCCGCCTCCTTCGCGGCCTTGATGTCGGAGATCAGCTCCATCAGCGCGTCGAGCGCCGTGTCGCGCAGGGACACCGTCCGGTCCTGGATCGTCTCCGCGCGCGCGAGGATCTCCTCCTCCGGCCACTTGTGGCACGTCTGGCACGCGTTGTTGATGTTCAAGAGCGGGCTCCGCACGTGGTGGTCGCTCACCTTCATCGCGCCGACGCGCACGTAGGGCATGTGGCAGTCCGCGCACGAGACGCCCGACCGCGCGTGGATCCCCTGGCTCCACATCTCGAACTCCGGGTGCTGCGCCTTCAGCTGCGGCGTGCCCGTCTCCGCGTGCGCCCAGTCCTTGAACCCGACCTCGTCGTAGTAGTCCGCGATCTGCTCGACCCCGAGCCCCCTCGCCCAGGGATAGGTGAGCCGCTTCTCGTCGCCCTTGAAGTAGTACTCGACGTGGCACTGGCCGCAGACGAAGCTCCGCATCTCCTGCCTCGTCGCCATCGTGTTGACGTCGTAGTCCGCGATCCCCTCCGACGCCTTGAGCGCCCTGATCCCCTCGAGGAACCCGGGCCGCGTGACGCGCAGGGCCATCGTCTCCGGATCGTGGCAGTCGATGCAGCCGATCGGGTGCGAGAAGTGCGGGCGCACCTCCGCGTAGGGCATCCGGTTGAAGTGCTCGAACCCCTTGATGAGGTCGCCCCCGCCCGCCTTCGTGTAGGGCACGTAGACCGACGCGTGGCAGTGGATGCACGTGCCCGGCTGCTTGAACTCCTGCACCCGCTTCGTGAACGTCTGGTCCTCGAGCATGTAGGCGTGGCCGCGCTTCTTCCGGAAGTCGACGGAGAAGGCGTAGCCCGCCCACATCGTCTTCAGCCGCGGGTCCTCCTCGATCCGCTCCTCCGCGACGACAGTCCGCGGATCCGATTCGGTGGGGGTCCGGGGGAGGGCCTCGCTGCCGCCGTACTTCGTGCGGCGCTGGTCGACGGTCCGCAGGTACGCGTCGTACTGGACCGGGAAGTTCTTGCCCCAGATCGCCGGGTCCTCGGTTTCGTCGGTGAGCTCCACCACGCGGAAGAAGGGGTTTCTCGCCTCCTGCTTCCTCTCCATGATGTTCACGAGGAGCGCCGTGAGCGCGGCCGCGAGCCCCGCGGCGAAGAGCGCGATGACGAGAACGGTCTTGAGCTTCATTACCGACTCCCCTCGGCGGCGACCGAGGTCGCGCCGAGCTCCATGTGTCCGACCGAGCTGTGGCACCGGATGCACGAGATCTCGTCCGAGCCGGCGTGCGACGGCGTGCCCATCGCCTGCACGACCGTCTCGTGGCAGCGGCGGCAGTTCGCCTCCACGACCTCGCGCGTCTTCGGCGTCGCGCGGATCGGCTCCTTGAACGTGCCCGACGTGAAGTAGTACGAGTGCCAGAACCCGTTCCGCGCCTTCATGTACCACTTGCCGAAAAACGCCGCCGGGACGTGGCAGTCGTTGCACGTGGCGACGGAGCGGTGGCTGCCCTTGATCCAGGCGTCGTGCTGCTCGTGCATCACGTGGCAGTTCGCGCACGCGGCGGGGTCGTCGGTCAGGTAGGACCACCCCCGCGCGTAGGCGAAGGTGTACCCGCCGAGCCCGAGCGCGATGCCCGCGAGGACCGCCGTCGCGAGCACGGCCACGTGCGCACGCCTCATGGGCCGGATTGTAGGGGCCCCGCCAAGGCGCGCGGCGCGTGCCGTATCATCTCGCCGTGCCGAAGGACCTCCTCGCGCGGATCCTCACGACGCGGTACCGCCCGGAGCCCCTCAGCCGCGGGTTCCTGGAGCGCGCGCAGGTGCAGGAAAGCCCCCTCGCGGAAGTCGCGCTGGCGGCGCCGGATCCCGACGAGGCGGCGCGGTTGTTCGGCGTGCACCTGTCGCGGAAGGGCGTGCAGCCGGTCCACCTGCGGATCACGAACCGCGCGAAGACGCCGCTCCGGCTGCAGATGCTCGGCCTCGACCCGAGCTACTTCACCCCGCTCGAGGCGGCGCAGGTCAGCCGCTTCTCCATCTGGAAGGGCATCTGGACGCTCGGCGTGCTCGCGTGGATGATCGGCCCCCTCCTCCTGCTCCTCCCGTCGAGGCTCGTCACCGCGTGGCTCGCGAACCGCCGGATGGAGCGCGTCTTCCGCGCGCAGGCGCTCCCGCTCCGGCCGATCATGCCTGGAGCGACCTCCGGGGGCTTCGCGTTCGTCGGGTACGTCGCGGGCACGCGCGAGTTCAAGGTCCGCCTGCTCTCCGCCGGCGCCTCGATGCAGGGACGGAAGGCCGCGGCGGCGGCGGTCCCCGCCGCGGAGTTCGCGTTCTCCGTGAGCGTGAAGGGGATCGAGGCCGACCACTTCGCGAAGGACCTCGCCACGGAAGGGCCGGCGGAGGAGTGCGACGTCGCCGCGCTGGTCGAGCGTCTCCGTGCGATGCCCGCGGCCACCGCCGGGCGGAAGGGGAGGGGCTCCGGGGACCCGGCGAACCTCGTCGTGATCGCGGAGTTGGAGACGATCCTCTCCGCCTTCGCCGACCGCTGGAACGAGACCGAGACGATCACGCTCGCGACGTGCGCGAAGACGGTGAAGGCGTTCCTCCTCGGCTCGGAGTACCGCTCGTCGCCGGTGAGCCCGCTCCACCTGTTCGGCCGGAGCCAGGACGTGGCGCTCCAGCGGATCCGCAGCTCGATCCACGAGAGGCTGCACCTCCGCCTCTGGAAGTCGCCGCTCCGCTTCGAGGGCGCGCCGGTGTGGGTGGGACAGGTGAGCCGCGACATCGGCGTGCGGTTCACGTGGAGGACGTGGAACCTGTCGACCCACCGCATCGACCCCGACGTGGACGAGTCGCGCGAGTACGTCGTGGAGGATCTCCTCAACGCCCTTCGCGTCGAGGCCGTGGCGTACGTGGACGGCGTGGGCGCGTGCGCGGAGGAGGCGCCGCGCCGCAACCTGACGGGCGACCCCTACTTCACGGACGGCCGCCGCGCGGTCCTCTACCTGTCGCGCGAGCGCACGACGCCCCGTTTCGTCTCGTTCGGGTGAGCCCCGCGTTACCAGCGGTAGGTGACGCCCGCGTCGAAGCCGACGTAGTCCGCGGAGTCGCCGATCGCCGCCGTCACGCCGCCCTGCACCGTCCACTTGCGCGAGATCTGGTAGCTCGCGAAGAAGTTGACGTCGGTCACGTCGAACTCGGTCGCCACGTCCGGGTCGAACGCCGTGAACCCGACGCCGCCCTGGAGCGTCAGCTTGCCCAGCGGCACGTAGGCGGTGAGCCGTCCCCCGAGCCCCTCCACATCGAACCCCTCGAGGCTGTAGACCGAGAGGGAGACGCTCGCCACGTCCGAGCCGAACACGCCGTACTTCGTGAGCGATGCGTACCAGTTCGTCGTATCGCCGGTGTCCGGCGCGTCGATGAAGTTGACCGTGACGTCCAGCGTGAGCCGCGCCGGGAGGTTCTGCGTCCCGCCGACGTAGTACCGCCAGCCGCTCCCCTCGAAGACGAGCGGGTCCAGGTAGGGGAGCCCGGCGCGCTCCGCCGCCGTGTCGAGGTTCTCGTAGTGGTCGGTGCCCGCGCGGAGCCGCGTCCCCTTCGCGAGCCGGGCCGTCAGGTCGGCGTTGAGCTCCGTGAGCCGCGTCCCGCTCGTGAACTGCTGCGAGCCGACGTCGAAGTCCACCACGCCGTCCGCGGAGAGGTCGAGGATGCCCACGCGCCCGAACATGTCGAAGACCGCCGCGAAGCGGTCCATGTCGCCCTCGTAGAGCGATCCGAGCGCGCCGAGGGTGCCCGTGAACCGGTCCCCCTTCCGGTCGCCCGCGTCGAGCGTGCCGTAGAGCACGGCCATCGGCGCGTCGAGCGACGGGACGAGTTCGTCGACCGTCGGGGCGAAGCCGAGGATCGCGCCGCCGCGGAGGTGCGGCGCGAGCCGCTGCTCGACGAGCCCGCCGTCGACGTAGCCGACCGACGGCAGCGCCCGCGGCACGAAGCGGCCGAGCCGCAGGAGCCCCGACTCGCCGAGGCGCCGCGACAGCGCGAGCTCGTAGACGTCGAGGCGCGCCCCCTCGAGCGCCGAGTCGGAGAACGCGTCGCCGCCGCGGCCGGAGAGGTTGAACGACCAGTCGAACGCCCACGGCTTCCCCCAGAGGCGCTGGATGTCGCCGGCCGAGGAGAGCGTCGTCCTGAAGAACTCCTCGTCGGAGCCCGTCTGCACGTACTGGTTGAGCGTCACCCAGCCGTGGGAGACGTTCCTCGGGCTCGACACGCGCGCCGTGGCCTTCTGCTTCTCGAGGAGGGGCACGAACGGTTCCGCGGCCTCGGGCTTCTTCGGCGCCTGATCGGGGGGGGCCTCGGGGGCCTTCGGGGCCGCGACCGCCTCGAACTGGACGAGGTCGCCAAGGCGGATGTCGCCGTCGAAGACGCGCACGCGCGCCGAGCGGCTCGACACCGCGACGATCTCGGCCTTCGCGACGGGGCGGCCGTCGCGGAGCACGGTGCCCGTCTCGCCCGCGGCGAGACCCTGGTCCGAGCCCGCTTCGACGTACGCGCCCTCGGGCACGAGGTAGGTGACCTTCGCCGTGATCTCGGCGCGGTCCGGCGCGGCGCCGGCGGCCGCGGCGAGAAGGAGCGGGAGGAGGAGGCGGCGCATCCCTACTCCCTCCCGTCCGGGTGGCACTGGAAGCAGGCCGCCGAGGTGTAGCTGTACCCGTTCACCTCGTCGTGGTCGTTGTTCGTCTGGGCCTGGCCGTGGCACGCGAGGCAGTTGAAGGTCGACGTGTTCCCGCCCGTGTGGCACTGGTTGCAGGAGACGTTGTGCGGGCCCGAGAGCTGGAACGTCTCGTGCGTGAACGTCGCCCCCTCCCAGCGCACCGTCGTGTGGCACTGCTGGCACGTCTGCG
>JAKLKT010000683.1 GCA_023150495.1 Planctomycetota bacterium | reverse complement strand
CATGCCTACACCCTGTCTTCATTCCTCTCGCGCATGAACGACCGCCGGGACGAGTTCGGCGGCGCGGCCGTCGAGAACCGCCTCCGCGTCCCCTCCCTCGCGCTCGCCCGCGTGCGCGAGCGGGTGGGCGCCGACTACCCGGTCGGCATCCGCTTCGACGGCGAGGAGGCGATCAAGGACGGCTACAGCGTCGGCGACGCGGCCCTCTTCGCCGTGCGGTTCGCTCGGCTCGGCGCGGACTACCTGTCCGTCTCGGCGGGCGGGAAGTTCGAGGACGCGATCCACGTCGAGGGCGAGCCGCTCTACCCCTACACGGGCTACAGCGGCGACCGCTGCATGCCGAGCGCCGCCTACCCCGACGGCCTGAACGTCTACCTCTCGGAGGGGATCCGGCACGCGCTCGAGGAGCGCGGCTGCCGCGTCCCGGTCGTCGCGACGGGGAAGATCCGCACGCCGGAGCTCGCCGAGAGGATCCTGCGCGAGGGCCGCGCCGACCTGATCGGCATGGCGCGACAGCTCCTCGCCGACCCCGACTGGCCGCGGAAGGTGCGCGACGGACGCGCGGACACGGTCGTCCCCTGCGTCTACAACAACGTCTGCAAGGCGCTCGACGAGCGGTTCCACCGCGTGCGCTGCACGCTCTGGAGGAAGCACGATCTCCATGCCCCCGAAGCCCCCTCCGATCGCGCGCCGCCCGCGTGGCCCGCGGGGGCGCGCGTGACCGCGACGGAGCACCGGGGCGGCGTCCGCCTCGAGTGGACCGCCGCGGAGGACGCCGGCGGCGTGTACGGCTACATGATCCTCCGCTCCGAGGCCCTCGGGCCCTTCGTCCACATCGACTCCGCGCGCGGCGTGTCGCTCCGCTTCGACGACCACGGGGCGCTCGGCGGCACTCCCTACCGCTACGGGATCGTGGCCTACGACGTCGCGGGCAACCGGTCGGCGCCGCTCGGCCCCGTCGCGATCAGGCCGGAGGCCCCCCGTGGCTGACCTCGCGCTCGTGACCGGCGGGGAGACCGGGATCGGCAAGGCGATCGTCGAGCTGCTCCGCGCGCGCGGCTACGAGGCACGGAGCATCTCGCGACGCACGGGAACGGACCTCCTCGACCGGGCCGCGATCGACCGGCTGGTGAGCGGCCTGCCGCGGCTCGACCTCCTGGTCAACAACGCGGGCATCGCCGAGTCGGCGCCGCTCGCGAAGACGACCGACGCGATGTGGGACCGCCACCTCGCCCTCGACGTGACGGCGCCGTTCCTGCTCTGCCGCGCGGCGCTCCCGCTGCTCCGGAAGTCGAGGCGCGGCCGGATCATCAACGTCGCCTCGACCGCGGGGCTGCGCGGCGGGCCCTACATCGCCGCCTACGCCGCGGCGAAGCACGCCCTCGTGGGCCTCTCCCGCGCGCTCGCGGCGGAGCTCAAGGACGTCTCCGTCGACTGGGTCTGCCCGGGCTTCGTGGACAGCGACCTGACCGGCCGCTCGGTCGCGCGGATCGCGCAGGAGACCGGGCTCGACCCGGCCGAGGCGAGGAGGCGGCTCGCGGCGATGAACCCCTGCGGCCGGCTGATCCGCCCCGACGAGGTCGCGGCGGCGGTCGGGACGCTGCTCGACGAACCCGGCACCGGCCGCGAGCTGGTCGTCGAGTAGTCGCCGCCGGCCCGCGCGCCGCCGAATGGGCGGCGGGAGGGCCGAGTAGAATCCGGCGCATGTCCAAGGCGCTCTGGAACACGGTTCGCGCCGTCCTTCTGCTGGCCGCCGTGCTCCTCTCGGTGATCGGCATCCTCTACGTGCTCGACATCGTCGGGAGCGACACGGCCAAGGACCTCGCATGGAAGACGCTCCTCTTGAGCGGCGTC
>JAKLKT010000014.1 GCA_023150495.1 Planctomycetota bacterium | reverse complement strand
CGCCCCTCCAGGCGCGCGGCTCGAGGAGCGAGGGGTCCGCGGGGGAGGGCGCGTCGTCGCCGAGCGCGAGGCCGCCGAGGAGTATCAGGACGAGACGCCGCACTTCCCCACGCATCGGCCGGCGGGCCCCCCGAGCTGTAGGGAACGGCCGTTCGGCTCAAGTCGCGACGCCTGACGCTCCGAAAAGTCCCGAGGAGAGCTCCGGAGAACGCATCGATGGCCCTCTGTCCCGGCTGCGGCAACGAAGTCCAGAACCCCCAGAAGTGCCCCGTCTGCGGGGCCGGCCGGGCTCCGAAGGCGTCGAACCTTAAGAAGCTCTCCAAGGGCCGCGGCAAGTGCCCGCGGTGCAACGTCTTCCTCGCCGAACAGGACTGGGAGGGCGTCCGCACCTACTCTTGCCCGACTTGCCGCGGCACCTTCTTCGCCGACCGGGGCCTCGAGGAGGTCCTCAACAAGCTTCGCGCCACGTGCGACCCGATGGACGTGCAGTCGGTGATGAAGGAGTTCAAGGACCGGTTCACGCGCAAGCTGCCCGAGGCGATCCGCTACAAGAAGTGCCCGGTCTGCGACACCGTGATGACGCGCCGCAACTACGCGACGGTCTCCGGCGTGATCGTGGACTTCTGCGGCGACCACGGCACGTGGGTCGACGAGGCGCAGTTCGCGGCGCTCGCGGAGTTCATCTCGCGGGGCGGCGACATCCTCGCGGCCGAGACCGGCAAGGTGCGCGCGCGGATCCAGCAGCCCGGCCAGCAGGGCAGCGCGAAGACGATCATGGACCGTCTCTTCGGCGGCGGGTAGCCGGCCGCGGTGGGACTCGGGGGGGCTCCGGGGCCCGCCTTCGCCGAGGCTGCCGCGGGCAGGGCCGACACGCCATCTCCGCGGCCCGGCAAGGCCGGCCGTGGTAGCCTCCGGGCGTGAGCTGGGTCGCCCTCGCCACGACGCGCTACGAGGAGGCGTGTGCGTTCTACGGCACGACGCTCGGGTGCCCGGTCGTCGACGGCTGGGACCGGCCCGCCGCGCGCGTGACGGTCTTCGACCTGAACGGCCTCCGCCTCGAGGTCCTCGACGCGCGCCGCGAGAGGGCGATGGCGCTCGGCGACCCGAAGGACCGCGTCCAGCTCGTGCTCCAGGTCGCGGACGTGGACGCATTCCGCGGGAGGATCAAGGGGGAGGCCCCGGAACCCCACGAGACGTCGTGGGGAGCCCGCATCCTGCAGCTCCGCGACCCGGATGGGATCCCGGTCACCGTGCTCGCGTGGAGGCCGGGAGGCTCCCCCCCGGCCCCCACCGCGTGAGTTATTGGCGGATCGGTGCCTGGCTCCGTACCACTAACGATTCAGCGTGTAGGAGGCCTCGAGCGCGCGGGTCAGGCGCGTCGCACACTCGTCCAGGTGCGCGCGCGTCGCCGTGCTGATGTTGACCGCGCCCCCGAGCCCCCCCGTGAGCTTCCCGGCAAGCTGCTTCACGTAGTGCCGGGAGAGCGTCTGGATCTCCGCCGGGTAGTAGTCGTACCCCTCGATCAGCAGGAACACGAGGAAGTTCACGTACTCGCGCTGGAGGTTCCTCTCCGCCTCGGCGAGATCGCGCTTCCCGAGGTCGGCGAGGCCCAGGAAGATCGCACCCTCGAGCGCGTCGAAGATCTCGGACGCGCGGAGCGGCTCCGAGCCCGCCGGCAGCTTCCTCGCGGAGTTCACGACCCGCTCGAGCCGCGACGGCGCGGTGAGCGCGATGATCGCGCGCACCTGCACCGAGAGCGTGTTCTCGAGGACCGGGTAGTCGTAGCCGTCGAGGATGTCCCAGAAGTCGTCCGCCCAGAAGTTCGGCGCGAGCTTCTGGAGCAGCTCGGGCTCGAACTGGAAGTAGCGGCCGGAGAGGATCTCGTCGCAGATCCAGCGCAGCGCCTCGCGCTGCTTCTCCGCGGGCACGGGCACGAGCGCGGGCCGCTCGCCCGGGTCGCCCCGGTGGTCGCGGTTCAGGTACTCGCCGCCGACGAAGCGGGCTGCGAGGCCGGCGGACCACGCCGTCTGCCAGAACTGCATGTCCATCGCCCGGCGCAGGCGGTGGTAACGCTCGCCCTGGTCCACGGCGCGCTTGACGAGGTCCTTGCGGATGCGCTTCATGAGCTCGGTCCGCTCCTTCGCGTACGCGAGCGGGTCGGCGCCGAGGTCCCACCGGTTCGTCAGCGGGTCGTGGACCATCGTGTCCTCGTCGGTCGCGTAGTCGTGGCCCCTCTCCGCGCCGCGGGACGCGATCTTCTTGAGCTCGTCCTTCTTGGGCGTGTAGCCGTACTCGATCGCCCAGTAGTCGTAGGGCCCGATCGTCACCATCGCGTAGTTGCCCTGCGGCTTCCCCTCGGGCGCGATCACGACGGGGTTGTAGTCCATCACGGAGCCGGCGATCTCGGCGGGCTTCGCCTCGGAGTTGATCTCCTCGTAGGTGCGGAGGATCGAGGACTTGAAGTTGTGCCGGAGGCCGAGCGTGTGGCCCACCTCGTGCATCACGGTGTCCTTGATGTACTGTCCGACGAGCTCCTCGGGCAGCTCGTCCGTCGCCGGCACGCCGTCGCCGCCCTCGGCCGCGACGCTCCCGAAGAAGAGACCGCAGAGGCCCATCTCGTGGCTCGCCCCGTGGCCGATGCCGCAGAACGCGCGCCGCGCGTGCGGACGGAGGTCCGGCCGCGCCGCGTCCATCGGGATCGCGAACTCGTCCGCGACGCGGGCGAATCCGAACCGCTGGAACGGACCCTTCGTCAGGAGCGGCACATCCCTCTCCTGCAGGATGCCCTCGGGCACCTGGCGGATGAGGAGCCGGTAGGGCTGGATCTCCGCCCGCACCATCGAGTCGTCCATGATGATGTCCGCATCGAGGATCTGGCCGTTGCGCGGGTCGACGCGGGAGGGGCCCATCGCGAAGGGCGTCTCGCTGTAGATCCAGCGGAAGAAGTTGTAGCGGATGTCCTCGGGGTCGAGGTCGGCGTAGCGGTTCTCGGTCTGCTGGTAGACGACGATCGCCTGGTCGAAGCCGACCTTCTCGAACGCCTTGTTCCACTCGAGGATGCCCTCGCGCACGTAGCGCTGGAACTTCACCGGCACCGACTTCTCGATGTAGAACTCGATCCGCTTCTTCGGCGGCGAGAGGTCGAGCTTCTCGTCCTCCTTCTCGAGGTGCCAGCGGTTCACGTAGCGCACGCGCCGGTTCTCGTCCTTGTTGTCGGCGCTGAAATCGATGAGCTCGGTCGTGAAGTAGCCGATGCGGTCGTCGGCGAGCCGCGGCTTGTAGCCCGTGTCCTTGAGGCCGGAGACCGAGTAGGCGAGCGTGATCAGCGTGCCGCCCGCATCGGGCAGCGTCACGCGGATCTCCGTGTTCTCGGGGAAGTTCTTCGTCCCCTCGAAGCTCGAGAGCGACGAGTCCTTCGACCGCGCGATCCCGCCGAAGAAGAGCGTGGCGTTGTCGCCGAAGACCGACCGGCCATCGAGCACGTAGCCGCCGTTCGGGCCGCGCGCCATGACCGGGAAGCTCGCGAGCACGCGGTCGGTGTAGGTGCGCTCGACCGCCTCCTCGAGCTCCTTCCGCCCCTTCGCCTGCACCCCCACGTTCCGCTCGAGGAGGACGAGCTTCTTGTCGTGGAGCCGCCACATGAGCAGCCAGTCGTTCCACTGCCAGCCGCGCATCGGCGTGCCGCCGCTGATGCTCGTGGCCATGAGGAAGGACTGCTCGAGCTGGCGGTCGGGGATCTCCACCCAGAACTTCGTCTTCTTCTTGTCCTCGATCACGGTCCAGAAGCCCGCCTTGGGCTCCATGTCCTTGCTGACCTTGTCCCAGGGCGTGAAGTCCTTCGCCTCCTCCTCCTGCGCCGGCAGGCGCGCGGCGAGGGCGAGGAGGGGCAGCAGGATCAGGGAAGTGCGTCGCATCGGTCGGTTCTCCTCCGCTTTATGGAACGAAGATTCTCTCAGGGGTTTCACGGGCCGCCAGTCCATCCCGGATAATGGCCGGCGATGCGCACCGGGCTCGTGACGGACCCTCTCTTCCTGCGCCACCATACGGGGCCCGGGCATCCGGAGCGCCCGGAGCGCCTGCCGGCGGTCCTGAAGGGGCTCGAGGGGCTGGACCTGGTCGCGGTCGCCCCCCGGGACGCGACGCGGGGGGAGCTCGAGGGGGGGCATGAGGGGCGGTACATCGATGCCGTGCGCCGGGCGGTCGAGGCCGGCGCGAGGGAGCTCGACGCGGACACGACGGTCTCGAAGGACTCCTACGCGGCGGCGGTGCGGGCGGCGGGGGCGGCGCTCGCGCTCGGGGAGGCCTGGCTCGACGGCAGGATCGAGGCGGGATTCGCGGCGGTGCGGCCGCCGGGGCACCATGCGGGCCCGGCGAGGGCGATGGGCTTTTGCCTCTTCAACAACGTCGCGATCCTCGCGCGGTTCCTGACGGCGCGCGGGAAGCGCGTGTCGATCCTCGACTGGGACGTGCACCACGGCAACGGGACGCAGGAGATCTTTCAGAGCGACCCGTCGGTGCGGCACATGGACCTGCACCAGTACCCGCTCTGGCCGATGACCGGGCTCAGGGAGGACCGCGGGGCCGGCAACCTCTGGAACATCCCGATGCCGCCGGGCAGCGGCGACCGGGAATACCTGAAGGCGTTCGACGAGGAGGTTCTGCCGTGGCTCGAGGACGGCGAGCCGGACGTGCTGCTCGTCTCGTGCGGCTTCGACGCGCACGAGCGGGACCCGCTCGCGGACCAGCGGCTCTCGACGGAGGCCTTCGCGCTTTTCACGAAGAGGATCGCGCGCCAGCCGGTACTGTCCCTTCTGGAGGGCGGCTACGACCTCGACGCGATCCGCGCCTCCGCGCGCGCGCACGTCGAGGCGCTCATCGGGGCGTAGCGCCGTCGCGTCACTCGTGGCGCAGCGCGACGATCGGGTCGAGGTCGGCGGCGCGGAGGGCGGGGTAGATGCCGAAGAGGACGCCGACCGCGCCGCTGATCCCGAGCGCAAGCGCGATGCTGTCGGGCGTCACGTCCGTGGGCATCCCGGAGAAATGCTCGATCACGGCAGGGGTCGCGATGCCCAGCAGCAGCCCCACGAGCCCCCCCACCACCGACAGCACCACGGACTCGATCAGGAACTGCCCGACGATCTGGCGCTTCTTCGCGCCGATCGCCCTGCGGATGCCGATCTCGCGCGTCCGCTCCGTCACCGACGCGAGCATGATGTTCATGATCCCGATGCCGCCCACGAGCAGGCTGATCCCCGCGATCGAGCCGAGGACGATGCTGAACGTCCGCTTCGTCGCCTCCGCCTCGCGCAGGAGCGTCAGCGGCACCTGCACCTTGTAGTCCGCGCGCTTGTGGAAGCGCTTGAGCATCGTCGTGATCGCGTCGGCCGTCGGCTCGACGTGCGAGGTGTCGTCCACCTCCACGATGATCTGGTGCAGCTCGACCTGCTCCCGCTCGAACGAGCCCGACGTGCGCCGCTGCGAGATGTCGCCGAACCGGTCCTTGCAGACGGTCATCGGGATGTAGGCGTCGACCTCCTGGTCGGGCGTCGGCAGGTCCCCGACCCCCACGTCGCTCTCGACGATCCCGATGACCTCGAACGCGAAGGTGCCGATCTTCACGAACCCGCCGATCGACCGCTCGACCGCGAGGAGCTTCCGCGCGCCCGACTCCGTGAGCACGGCGACCGCCGAGCGCGCCGCGAGATCGTGCGCCGCGAGCTCCCTCCCCGCGAGCATCCGCCGCGGCACGAGCTCGAACCACTCGGGCGTCGTCCCGACCACGCGCACCTCGAGCGTCCGCTCGCCCACCCGCGCCTCCTTCCGCACGAGCTTCGCGGGCACGATCCGCCTCACCGCCGGGAAGGACTCCCGGAGCCGCCTCTCGTCCGCGTAGGTGAGGCCGTAGACGCTCGTCCGCTGCACCTGGCCGCCCGTCGTCTCCTCGACGGCCTTCGTCGCCGTGAGCATGATGTTGTTGCTGCCGAGGCGCCGGATCCGCTCGAGGGCCTGCGCGCTCGCCCCCTCCCCGACCGCGAGCATCGTGACGACCGACCAGACGCCGAAGAGGACGCCGAGGAGCGTGAGGAACGACCGCAGCCCGTGCAGCCAGAGGTCCTTGATCCCGATCCGGACCGCGCGCGTGACGCCCCTCATCCGCGCTCCCCCTCGATCGCCTGGACCCGCCCGTCGCGGAGGTGAAGCTGCGACCTCGTGTAGGCCGCGATCTCCGCCTCGTGCGTGACCATGAGGATCGTCTTGCCGCCCGCGTTGAGCTCGACCAGGAGCTCCATGATCTGCCTCGACGTCGCGGTGTCGAGGTTGCCGGTCGGCTCGTCGGCGAGGATCACCGCCGGGTCGTTCGCGAGCGCGCGCGCGATCGCCACTCGCTGCTGCTGGCCGCCGGAGAGCTCCGTCGGCCGGTGGAGGAGCCGGTGGCCGAGCCCGACCTTCTCCGCGAGCTCGCTCGCCCGCGCGGCGCTCTCCTCCTCCTCCCAGCCGAGGTAGAAGAGCGGGAGCTCGATGTTCTCGCGCACGGAGAGCTGCGGGATCAGGTTGAAGCTCTGGAAGATGAAGCCGAGGCGCCGGAGCCGGAGCTCCGACAGCTCGTCGTCGTCGAGCCCCTCGACGTCGCGCCCTTCGAGGATGTAGCGGCCCGACGTGGGCCGGTCGAGGCAGCCGAGCAGGTTCAGGAGCGTGCTCTTGCCCGAGCCCGAGGGCCCCATGAACGCCCAGAAGCTCCCTCGGGAGAAGGTGAGGGAGACGCCGTCGAGCGCCCCGACCTCCTCGGACCCCATCCGGTAGATCTTCCGGACGGTCTCGAGACGGATCAGCTCGTTCACCGGCTCCCGCCGCGGCCCATCCGCTCCCTCGCCGCCTTCTGCTCCTCCGGGGTCATCGATTCCCAGCGCTTCCGCCGCTCCTCCGGCGTCATCGAGCGCAAGTCCGTTCCATCCGAGGGGGCTCCGGGGGCCGCCCCCTCCTTGGCCGGCGCTGCCGCGGGCTTCGGGGCGGGCGTCGGCGCCGGCCCCCCGGCCCCCCCCTCTTCCTCCGCCGGCGGAGGCTCGCCCGAGAGCGGCGGGTTCAGGAGCACCCGGTCGCCCTTCTTCACGCCGGAGAGGATCCTCACCATCGAGTTGTTGTCGAGGCCGACCTCGACGGGAACCGGAACGGGCCCCTTGTCCGACTCCCGGTACGCCACCGTGCGGCCGCCCTCGCGCACGACGCACTGGATCGGGACGAAGAGCGCCTGCGGGTAGGTCTCGACGACGATCTCGGCGCGGCAGCTCATGCCCGCGCGGAGCTCGGTGCCGTCGTCCAGGTGGATCTCCGTGTTGTAGACCTTCAGGTCGGGGTTCCCCCACCAGCTCGTGGCGTCCGGCAGCACCGCGATCTTCGCCACGCGCCCCGCGAAGGTCCGGTTGGGCACGGCGTCGACGCTCACGCGGCAGGCCATCCCGACCTTCACCTTCTTGAGGCTCGACTCGGGGATCTTCACCTCGGCGAGCATCGACTCGGCGGTCGGCAGGTAGATGAGCTCGCCGCGCTCCTGGATCTCCTGACCCTCGGCCAGGGGCTGGTCGCTGTCGCGCCTGCCGCCGCCGCGGCCGGTCGTCGCGTAGACGACCATCCCGTCCACGGGCGCCACGATCTTCGTCTTCCGGAGCTGCGCCTCGATCTTCTCGAGCTTCGTCTTCTGGCGCTCGAACTCCTGCTCCTTCGCCTTCAGGTCCGCCTCGGCCTGCACCGTGTCGGCGGCGGCCTTGCGCGTGACGCGCTCGAGGGCCATCGTCGCCTGCGAGACCGTGCTCTCCCGCGTCTCGAGGTCGCGCTTGTGCGAGAACTCCTCGAGGACCTGCTTCCGGTTCCTCGCGAGATCGAGCTCGAGCTCCGCCTTCTTCTGCGCGAGCTCGTCCGCCTGGAGGTCGACGAGCGAGAGGTAGCGCTGCGCGTGGAGCTTCCTCGACCAGTTGAGCTTCTCCTCGGCGCGCTTCACCTCCTCGGTCGCGATCGTGATGTCGGCGTCCGCCTGCTGGAGCGCCTGCGGGTACTCGCCCTCGACGTACTTCTTCAGGTCGAGCTCCGCGAACTTCAGGTCCTGCCGCGCCTGCGTGACGTCGCTCTCCGCCTGGTTCCTCGCGACGGCGAGGTTCTCGCGGGCGCGGATGAAGGAGGCCTCGGCGTTGATGACCGTGATGCTCTGCGACGCGCGCTGCTCCTCGAGGCCGCTGCCGTCGAGCTCCACGAGGAGGTCGCCCTTCTTCACGTTCGTGCCCTCGGGGATGAGGAAGAGGATCGCGGTGCGCCCCTCGACCTCGCTCTTGAGGATCACCTGGTCGCGGTTCTTGATCGTGCCGTTCTCGGTGACGCTGATCGTGAGCGGCCCCTCCTCGACGGCGAAGAGGGTCGCGGTCTTCGCCTTCGGGCCCCCGGAGCCCCCCCACATGAGGACGCCGACGATCACGGCGATGGCCGCCGCGCCCGCGACGAGGTAGACGAGACGACTCCGGTCAGGCTGCTTCATCGGGCTGGTACTCCTGCCAGAGGCCGTCGGGATCGACCGCGAGGACCCCCATGTCGCGCTGGATCCGGAGCTCGGAGAGCCGGTAGCGGATCATGGCGGCGGTGAGCGCGTTCTGGGCGTCGAGCAGCGCCTCCTGCGCGTCGAGGATGTCGCGCACCTCGCCGCGGCCCGCCTCGAGGACGAGGTTCGTGCTCGTGACGCGCTGTTGCGCGAGCTCGACCGCCTGCTGCTGGATGAGCACGCTTTCGCGCGCCTCGAGCAGGGCGCGCAGCGCCTGCCGCACCTCGAGCTTCACGCGATCCTCGAGAGCCTGGAAGCTGCGGACGCTCCGCTCGAGCGTGACGAAGCTCGCGCGGTAGGCGTCGCGCTCGGGCGTGCGCTCGAGCGGGAGGTCGAGGAGCGCCGAGGCCGAGTAGACGAGGTCGTCGAGGTTGGCGTCCGGCTGGTCGGCGGAGGAGACGCCGCGGCGCGCGCCGCTCGTGACGCTTCCCTCGAGCGTGAGCCCCGCCTCGAGCGCGTCGGCCGCGACCGTGACGCCACGCTGCGCGTCGTAGACCTCGCCGCGCGCGACCACCAGGTCCTGGCGGTTCTCGAGCGCGAGGCGGATCGCCAAGGGCTCCTGCATCTCGTACGGCCCGCCCGCGGCGGACGGCGGCGGGAGCTCGACCGGCGCGTCGCGGGGCGGGAGGTCCTTCGCCGCGGGCCCCTGCGCCTCGACGAACTTCCCGGCGCGCGCGATCAGCGCGTCGAGCTCGTCGCGCTTGAGATCGATCCGCGCGTCGGGCGGGAGGCCGAGGGTCGTCTTGAACGTGTCGAGCCGCGCCTCGTAGGCCTGCTGGGACGCGATCCAGCGGTCGCGCGCGCGGAGCTCGTCCTGCTTCGCCTGGTCCTCCTGGACGCCCGGGAGCTGCCCCGCGGAAGCGAGCGCGCGCGTCTGGCGCGAGAGGATGACGAGGTTCCGGTAGTTCTCGGTCGCGTTCCGGACCTCGTCCTGCTGGCGGAGGACGTCGAGGTAGCCGGTGGCGACGTCGACCGCGAACGTCTGCTTGAAGAGCTCGAAGTCGCGGATCGCGTAGACGGTGTTCCGCTCCGCCTGCGTGAGCGGCTCGGTGACGACGAACTCGCCCGCGCCGCGAAGGAGCGGGATCGTGATCGACGCGTCGCCGAAGAGGCCGAGCGCGAAGTCCTCGGCGCCGGAGAGGAGCTTCGCGAGGTCGATCGCGATCGTGCCGGCGAGGAGCGCGCCGCTCTTGAGGAGCTTCGTCGCGCCGGCCTCGGCGCTCCCCTCGACGCCGTCGGGCCCGCCGGGCGAGGTGTCCGCCTGCCCGCCGCCGAAGAGCGTCGAGAAGAAGATCGTCCGGAAGTTGTTGCGCTCGACGTCGAGGTCGAGTGCGGCGAGGAAGATGTCCTCCTTCGCGGTCTGGTACTCGCGGCTGTTCCTGGCGCCGATCTTCAGCGCGTCGGTGAGCGACATGACGTAGGGCCCGGCGCCATCCCACGGCGCCTCGGTCTCCTCGGGCGGGAGCTTCCCGTAGGGATGGCCCTCCTCGGGCCAGTGCTCGATCGTCTCGAGCTTGTCCGCGCCGAGGGACTCGGGCCCCGTGATCGGGAGCCCTTGCGCGACGAGGAGCTTTCGCCGGAACGTCTCGGAAGGCCGGTCGATGGTGAAGGGCTCCTCGCGGCCGTACACCTCGCGCTGCTTCTCCCCGATGATCGACGCGGCGCCCCGGTCCGCCTTCTCGCGGTGCCCCTGCGGCGAGAGGCAGCCCGCGATCCCGGCGAGGAGAAGGGTGGGGGCCCGGGGGAGGGAGCGCACGGGGGCAAGTATAGGACACCGGATCCGCCCCGAGGGTTCCGGCACGAATCGTGCGGGACTAGCGGCGGCCCTTGGCCCAAGTCGTCTGCCCGGCGCCGCGGGCATCGCTCGGGCGCCCAGCTACCCGAGGACCTGTTCCGGCGTCCGCTCGAACGGGTTCACGACTTCGAGGTCGTCGAACCTGGCCTTGGCGGAGAAGTCCTCGCTGAGCAGGTAGCGGCAGCCAAGCCTTTGCGCCGCCGTCCGGGCAGGCTACGGCCGGCGGCGGCGCTCCCGCTCGAGCCAGGGGAGCCTCTCGCGCGGCGGGGGCTTCGCCGGGCCGTACTGCTTCGGCCACGGCTGCTCGTGCCACCCCTGCTCCGCCGCGGCGCGCAGCGTGAAATGAGGGTCGAAGAGGTGCGGCCGCGCGAGCGCCACGAGGTCCGCGCACCCCGAAGCAAGGATCGCGTTGATCTCGCCGTGCCGCGAGATCGCGCCCACCGCGATCGTCGGGATCCCCGCCCCCATCCGGATCCGCTCCGCGAAGGGCACCTGGTAGCAGCGCGCGAGATCGGGATTCTCGTCGTCGTCCGTGTGGCCCGTCGAGACGTCCACGATGTCGCAGCCCGCCCCCCGGAGCTCCTTCGCGAACTCGATCGAGTCCTCGATCGTCTGGCCGCCATCCTTCCAGTCGATCGCGCTGATCCGGACGGAGATCGGCTTCTCCTCGGGCCAAGCCTCGCGCACGGCCCGGAACACCTCGAGCGGATAGCGCATCCGGCCCCCGATGCCCCCCCCATACCCGTCGTCACGGCGGTTCGTGAGCGGCGAGAGGAAGCTCGCGAGCAGGTAGCTGTGCGCCATGTGGAGCTCGAGCATGTCGAAGCCCGCCTCGACGGCCATCCGCGCCGCGCGCACGTAGTCCGCCTTCACGCGGTCCATGTCGGCCTTGTCCATCGCCTTCGGCACCTGGCTCCACTTGTGGTACGGGACCGCGGACGCGGAGAGGATCGGCCACGCGCCCTTGTCGAGCGGCTGGTCGTGGCCCTCCCACATGAGCTTCGTCGCGCCCTTCCGCCCCGCGTGGCCGAGCTGGAGGCCGATCTTCCCGGGGGTCCACCTGTGCACGAACTCGGTCACGCGCCGCCACGCGGCCGCGTGCTCGGGCTTCCACATCCCCGCGCAGCCGGGCGAGATGCGGCCGTCGCGCGAGACGTCGGTCATCTCCGCGATCACGAGACCCGCGCCGCCCGTCGCGCGCGCGCCCAAGTGCACGAGGTGCCAGTCGTTCACCGTGCCGTCCTCGGCGCTGTACATGCACATGGGCGAGCAGACGATCCTGTTCTCGAGCCTGAGCGAGCGCAGGCTGAACGGCGTGAACATGGGGGGGCGCGGGGGGCAGTCCGCCTTCGCCGAGAACCACGCGTCGACCCGGTCGATGTACCCCTCGTCGCGCGCGCGCAGCTGGTCGTGGCCGAGCCGCTTGTTCCGGGTCATCATCGCGTACGCGAACTGCTCGGGCTCGAGGTGCCGCCGGAGCTTCACGGTCTCGAACCAGCGGCGGCTCTCCTCGGCCATCCGCTGGAGCTTCTCGCTATGCCACTTCCGTTCGGCCTCGTACGCCTCGAGCGGGCGCTCCTCCTCCGCGAGGCAGCGCGCGAGGCAGATCGCGTCCTCCATCGCGAGCTTCGTCCCGGAGCCGATCGAGAAGTGCGCCGTGCGCGCGGCGTCGCCGAGGAGCACGAGGTTCCCCCGGTGCCAGCGCTCGTTCCGGACCGTCCGGAAGTTGATCCACTCGGACTTGTTCGTGAGGAGCGGATGGCCGTTGAGCTCCTCCCGGAAGAGATCCTCGAGGTAGTCGACGGTCCCCCGCTCGCCGCCGGTCCCGAGGCCCGACGCCCTGAAGGTCTCCTCGTCGCACTCGACGATGAAGGTGCTCCGCTCCTTGTCGTACTGGTAGGCGTGCACCTGGAAGAAGCCGTGCTCGTTCTCCTTGCTGAAGAAGGTGAACGCCTCGAACGGCCGCGTCGTGCCGAGCCACACGAACTTCGCCTTGCCGAGCGAGATCGTCGGCTTGAAGTCCGCCGCGTAGCCGGAGCGGATGAGGCTGTTCACGCCGTCGGCCGCGACGACGAGGTCCGCCTCGGGCAGCTTCGTGACCTCCGTCCTGTACCGGATGTCGACGCCGAGCTCGGCCGCGCGGTCCTGGAGGAGGTTCAGGAGGCGCCTCCGCTCGATGCCGCAGAAGCCGTGGCCGCCCGAACGGATCACCTCGCCCTTGAAGTGGATGTCGACGGCGTCCCACTTCGCGAAGGTCTCCGTGACCCTCCGGTAGCTCTCCGCGTCGCTCTCCTCGAGGTTGTCGAGCGTCGCCTCCGAGAAGACGACGCCCCAGCCGAAGGTGTCGTCCTTCGCGTTGCGCTCGTGGACGGTGACCTCGTGGCCGCGGGCCTTCCGGAGCAGGATCGCGAGGTAGAGGCCCCCGGGGCCCCCTCCGATGATCTCGACTTTCACGCGCGGCAGTCTAGGCGGGTCAAGGGGCGGCGTCCACCGCCAGCAGGAGCCACGCGGCGTACCGGCCCGGGTCGCGCACGTTCGCGATCATGGCCGCGAACCGCCGGCGGATCTCGGCCTCCGTGCGGCCCGTCACCTGGGCGAGCGTGCCCGCGTACCCCTCGCACCACCAGTGGAAGACGAGCGCGAGCTGCTCGCGATCGGCCGTCAGGTTGTCGACGAGGAGCGGCTCGACCTCGATCCTCGTGAAGCCCGCCTCGCGCAGGTGGCGGACGATGCGTCGGCCCTGGTAGAGGTCGGTACCGCGCGCGCGGAACGGCGGCGCGACCTCGCGGAAGTGGTCGGCGGTCTCGTAGTCGTCCACGTCGAAGAGGATCGCGGCGTAGTCCTCGACGAGGAGGTGCGCGCGCCCCCCCGGCGCGAGGAGCCGACGCACCTCGCGGAGGAGGCCGACCGGGTCCGGCAGCGCCTGGAGGACGTGGCGGACGAGGACGAGGTCGAACGAGCCGTCGCGGAAGGGTGCCCTGTACCCGTCGCCCTGCACGACCGGCCGGCGCGAGAGGAGAAGGTGCCCGCGGAAGAGGTCGAGGCCCGTCGCGAACCGCGGCCGGAGCTCCCCGCGCACGCGGCGGAGGATCTCGCCCGTGCCGCACGCGAGGTCGAGGACGCGGCCCGACCGCGAGCCGTGGCGCCGCCGGAGGATCTCCCGCTCCTTCGGCCAGATCACGTTCGCCTGCGCGGCGAGCGTGCCGCGCATGGAGTCGTGCTCCATGTTCCGCCGCTGGCCGCCGTAGTCGAGGTTGCCGCCGCTCATGCGCGCCGCCGCCCGCGGAGGAGGACGAAGCCGAGGATCGCCGCCGCGCCGAGGAGCCCGAGCGCCATCGCCACGGCCCAGCGCACGCGCCGCGCCTGCGCCACCTCCGCGAGATCCTCCTCCGCGCGGCCGTAGCGGGCGTGGAACCCCGCGAGGTCGCGCGGGTCCTCGCCGCGCCGGATCTTGTCGCGCTCGTACTCCCCGAGCCACCCGACCCACACGGCCGCGCGGCGCTCCTCCTCCTCGATCACCGCCTCGGGCACGAACTCGCACCGGTCCTTCTTCTCCTGGAGCCGCGCCTTCGCGGCCGGCTCCGACCGTGCGTGCGCCTTCCGGAACGCGCGGTACGCGAGCGCGCTCTCGCCCCTCATGGCGAGCGAGTCGCCGAGCGCCTCGTAGACCGCCGCTGTCCCGTGGCCCGCCTCGACGAGCCGGCAGAGGGCGTCCACGTCCTGCGGCAGCGGCTCCGGCAGCGGCACCGGCGCCTGCGGATGGAGCTCGAGGTACTCGGGCGAGTGCCCCGGGAACTTCCCCGCGAGGGTCTCCCGGGGCCCGGCAAGGAGGAGGAGCGCGAGGAGGAGGGGCACGCGGCGATTCTACGTCCGTGCGCCATCCGCCCCCCCGCGCCCCCCGATTCGCCCGTTCCGCGGGACCTGCCGCGCGATAATGGCCACCGCATGGCCGATGCCAAGCCCCGCCGCCCCTCGCGCTGGTGGTACGTCGTGTTCATCGTCCTGATCGGCGGCGTCGCCGCGGCGGTCTGGGCGGGCGGCGAGCGGCGGATCCACTTCTCCGAGTTCGAGCGGCTCGTGCGGGAGGGGAAGGTGGTCGGCGTCCTCCGCGTCGCCGAGACCCGCATCCGCGGCACGCTCGTCGAGGACGGCCGCGAGACGGCGTTCGACACGATCCCGCCCGAGGGCGAGAACATCGTGCCGTTCCTCCGCGAGAACAAGGTCGAGTACACGGGCGACGGCTCGACGGACCTGATGCGCCTCCTCCCTTGGCTCCTCGTGCCCGTGCTCGTCATCGTGCTCTTCTGGCTCTTCGCGATGCGCGGGCAGGGGGGCGCGAACCTCTCCGCGCTCCAGTTCGGGCGGCACCGCGCGCGCGTCCACGCCGAGAAGGACACCGCGGTGACGTTCGCCGACGTCGCGGGCGTGGACGAGGCCGTCGAGGAAGTGCGCGAGATCGTCGAGTACCTGAAGGCGCCGCAGAAGTTCCAGGCGCTCGGCGGACGCGTGCCGAAGGGGATCCTGCTCGTCGGCCTCCCGGGCACGGGCAAGACGCTCCTCGCGCGCGCGGTCGCGGGCGAGGCGGGCGTCCCCTTCCTCACGATCAGCGGCGCGGATTTCGTCGAGATGTTCGTCGGCGTCGGCGCGGCGCGCGTGCGCGACCTCTTCCGCCGGGCGAAGGAGCTGCGCCCCTGCATCGTCTTCATCGACGAGCTCGACGCGCTCGGCAAGGCGCGCGGGGCGGGCGCCACCGGCGGGTCCGAGGAGCGCGAGCAGACGCTCAACCAGATGCTCGTCGAGATGGACGGCTTCGAGTCGAACAGCGGCGTGATCGTGCTCGCGGCCACGAACCGGCCCGAGGTCCTCGACCCCGCGCTGCTCCGGCCCGGGCGCTTCGACCGGCAGGTCGTCGTCGACCGTCCCGACGTGCGCGGCCGGCTCGCGATCCTGCGCCTCCACGCGCGCCACATCCGCCTCGGCCGGAACGTCGACCTCGCGGTCGTCGCGCGGCGCACGCCGGGATTCACCGGCGCGGACCTCGCGACGCTCGTCAACGAGGCCGCGCTCCTCGCGGCGCGGCGCGGACGCG
>JAKLKT010000682.1 GCA_023150495.1 Planctomycetota bacterium | reverse complement strand
GGCGCTCCGGCCGCCGTGGAGGTGGAGGAGTCGAGCGGGCACGCGCTCCTGGACGAGGCGGCCGCGACCGCCGTGCGCGGCTGGGTCTTCGAGCCGGCGCGCGAGGGCGACCGGACCGTCGCATCGCTCATCCGCATCCCGTTCCGCTTCCGGCTCCGCGGCTGACGGGAGCGCGCCGGGCGCCCCGGCCGTATCCTCCGGAGAGTGAGCTGCCGCCCCCGGACCCCCCTTGCATCCCTCCTGCTGGCGCTCGCCACCTCCGCCGCCGCTCGACCCGACGGCGGGGAGGTCGTGCGCGGCGACCTCGGGAGGAAACTCGACGAGCACGTGCGGTCGCTCGACTTCTGCGGCTCGGTGCTCGTCGCGAAGGGGGGAGAGATCCTCCTCAACAAGGGCTACGGCCCGATGGACGAGAAGGGCACGCCGATGCGCGCGGACGCGATGTGGGACTGGGCCAGCGCGTCGAAGCAGTTCACCGCAGCCGCGATCCTGAAGCTCGAGATGACGAGGAAGCTCTCGATCGACGACTCGATCCGGAAGCACTGGAAGGACGCGCCGAAGGACAAGCAGAAGGTCACGATCCGCCACCTCCTGAACCACACGTCGGGCATCCGGCAGCCCGACAGCCTCGGCGTCGACCCGCGCGACCGCGACGCGGTCGTGAAGCGATTCCTCTCGCTCCCGGTCTCGTGGGAGCCCGGCTCGAAGTGGGAGTACTCGAACCTCTCCTACTGGGTCCTCGGCGCTCTCGTCGAGAAGCTCTCCGGCGACTCGTTCGAGGAGTTCTCGATCGAGAACCTCTTCCGGCCCGCGGGGATGGAGGACGCCTGCTTCATCGGCTGGAAGGACCTCGACCTCGCGCGCGTGCCGAAGGACAAGCGCGGCAAGGGGGTCCACTTCGCGTACGGCTACGAGATGTCGTGGGGCTACCGCGCCTCGGGCGGCGCGGTCGTGTCGCTCCCCGAGATGCTCCTCTGGGACCGCGCGCTCCGCGGCGACAAGGTCCTCTCGAGGAAGGCGAAGGATCGGATGTACGAGGTCGGGAAGAACGACTACGCCTGCGGCTGGTTCGTCGACCGGAGCATGGGCGGGACCATCTACCGCCACAGCGGGCGGGTGGGGGAGACGGTGACCTCGTACCTCCGCTGGATCGACGAGGACATCGTCGTGGCGCTCGCGCGAAGCGAGATCCCGAAGGAGCACCCCGACGAGACGGCGAAGGCGCTCGCCGCGATCGCGCGGTCGGCGAGGTAGGGAACGGGGGGTGCGGGGGCGCGCCGTCGGACCCGTGCGGTAGATTCGCCACCCGCATGGGCTGGCTCTCGGACCCGCAGGCGTGGATCGCGCTCGCGACGCTCACGGTGCTCGAGGTCGTCCTCGGGATCGACAACGTCGTCTTCATCTCGATCCTCGCGGGAAAGCTCCCGCCGGGGCAGCAGGGCAGGGCGCGCCGGGTCGGGCTCCTGCTCGCGATGGCGATGCGGATCCTCCTCCTCTTCTCCCTGTCGTGGATCATCCGCCTGACCGCGCCGCTCTTCAAGATCGGGCAGGAGATCTCCGGCCGCGACCTGATCATGCTCGGCGGCGGGCTCTTCCTGCTCGCGAAGGCCACGCACGAGATCCACCACAAGCTCGAGGGCGAGGAGGGCGACGCCGAGGCGCGCGTCGGCCCGTCGTTCCGGGCCGTGATCGTCCAGATCCTCCTCCTCGACATCGTCTTCTCGCTCGACTCGGTGATCACGGCTATCGGGATGGCGCGCGAGATCGGCGTGATGGTGACGGCGGTCGTTCTTTCCGTCGGCATCATGCTCGTGTCGGCGGGGCCGATCAGCGCGTTCGTGCAGCGCCACCCGACGG
>JAKLKT010000681.1 GCA_023150495.1 Planctomycetota bacterium | reverse complement strand
GCGGGCGTGCTCGTGAACCCCGGCGACCCGGAGGACCTCGCGCGGGCGCTCGAGCGCGCGGCGCGCGATCCGGCGGCGATGCGCGCGCTCGCGGACGCGGCGCTGCGTCGCAACCGCGACCTCTTCAGCCTCGACGCGTGCGTCGCGCGCCATCTGAGGATCTACGGTGCGTAGGCTGCTCGCGGTCGCGGCGCTCCTCCTTTGCGCCGCGCTGGTCTCGTTCCTCCGGCGCGAGCCCGCCCCCCCGCGGGCACCCCCCCGTCCCGGACTCTTCGAGGGCGAGAGCCTCGTGGACCTTCCGCCGCTCCCCGCGGACGCGCTCCCGAAGCGGGAGCCGACCTTCCTCACCGGCCGCGTGTACGGCCCCGACGGGCGGCTCGTGGAGAAGGCGGAGGTGCGCGTCGTCCACCCGAAGACGTTCGACGCCACCCGCACCGGGGAGGACGGCGCCTACGAGCTCCCGTTCGAGCGCCACGGCCGGTTCCTGATCGAGGCGGCGCTGACGATCGAGTACGCGCCCGAGCGGCAGTGGGCGGAGGTGCCGGAGCACGGGTCCCCGGAGCCCCTCGATTTCCGCCTGAAGCCGGCGGGCGCGATCTTCGGCGAGGTGACGCTCCAGGGGATCCCCGTCGAGGACGCGGGCGTCGAGCTCGTCGCGTTCGACGTGTTCGGCGACGAGCAGCCCGTGCACGACACTTCGGCGAGAAACGGCTACTTCAACTTCTACTTCGACCCGCCGAAGGACGTGCCGCTAGGGCTCGACGTGAAGTCGGAGGAGGGGCTCCTTCGCGCACCGCTCCGGTTCACGTGGAAGGGCGAGCAGATGAACGCGGGGCGGTTCGACCTCGTGCCGTACCCCTCGCTCCGGATCCGGATGCGGCTGCCGGATGGGAAGTACGCACCCGACGTGAGTACATGCCGGCCGGAGGATCTCGAGTTCCTCCACGTCCGGCATCGGCCCGTGCGTTCGATCGGCACCGCGTCGCGCGTGTGCATCGCCGTGGACCACGACGTGACGATGCGGCTCGTCTTCGCCGCGACGGTCTACCCGCCGGAGGACGTGGATGACGAGCCCGAGGAGGAGGATGAGCCCAGCACGTTCATGGTCGAGCGCGAGGTGGAGATGCTCTTTGGCCGCCCGCGCGAGCTGGAGGTGGTCGTCAGGCCGGGGCCGCTCGTCGTGGCGAGCCGTCTCGTGGACGGGGAAGGTCAGGGGGTCCGGGGGCGGCTCCGGTGCGGCGAGAGCGAGGCCGAGACGGGAGAGAAGGGCGCGTTCGAGATCGTGGTGCCGTGCGGCGGGCTCCACACGATCTTCCTCGACGCGTTCGATGCGCCGGGCGTCGGCTGGGTGGAGCTCGAGCGCTTCGGCGAGGCAGCGCACGCGGTCCTGCTCGACGCGGACGACCCGAAGGATTGCCGGCTCGATCTCGGAGGCCGGATCCTCCTGCTCGCGGGGCCGCGCTTCGATTTCACGGTGATGCCCGCCGACGGCGAGGAGGGGAGCGGGTGGGGCGTCGGCGAGGAGGAGGGCGAGCCGCGGCAGGCCTACCTGTCGCCGCGTCTCGAGCCGGGGGCGTACCGCTGGGAGTGGGGCGACGGCCTCGGAGCCGAGCGCTCGGGTGAGGTCCGCGTCGATCCCCTCCGCCTCGCGGTCGTGGACGTGAGGTGACTGCGTGGCCGGTCACCGCACCGTGAATCGCGCGGGGCGGAGGACCGTCGTCGCGTCGGGGCGGTAGTACTCCCACGCGCGCGACGGCGTCGCCGTGAACGTGCCGCGCGCGGCCGCGCGGACGCGCACCGCGAGCTGCGCGCTTCCGCCCGCCGCGATGTCCTTGAGGTAGATCCGCACCTCGTTCCCCG
>JAKLKT010000013.1 GCA_023150495.1 Planctomycetota bacterium | reverse complement strand
GGCCGAAAGCGCCTCTCGGCGACGTGAAGCCCGGGACGATCCACCTCGCCGCGCATCTCGGCGCGCCGATCCTCCCGCTCCGCGCGTGGGGGCTCCAGCGGCTCTCCTCGCGCCGCGCGTGGTCAAGGGCGACGATCAGCGCGCCCTTCCTTCCGGTCGTCCTCTGCGTCGGCGAGCCGATCCATGTCGCGCAACCGCTCGGCGACCCCCGCCCCTACCAGCTGAGGCTCTCGGCGGCGCTCGCGGACCTCGCGGAGTGGGCGTCGCAGTGGGCGAACGGCCCGCGCCGCGCGCCCTTCAAGGTCGCGGCGGAGTAGGCGCCCCGCGAAGCCGTGCGAGGCCCTCCTTGCAGTGGCCGAGCGGGAGCCAGGGGCAGGTGCCGCAGATGGCGTCGAGATCGTCCGGCCCCACGGACTCGCGGATGCGGTCGAGGATCTCGCCCCACGTCACCGTCCCGCCCGCGCGGAGTCCGAGCCGCGCGAGCACGTCCCGGTCCTGCGTCACGATCCCCCGCTCCGTCCCCTCGCCGTGCAGCGTGCAGCCGCCCGCCTTCAGGTTCGGGCACGCGGCGCAGAGGCTGTCCGGCGCGTCGAGGACGGTCACCTCCGTGGTCCCCCGGAGCCCCCCCACGACCGCCTTCATGTTGGCGACGAACTCCGGGCTGTAGCCCTTCCCCACGAAGCCCTGGATGCAGAGCAGGTTGTGCGCCCGGATCCTCACGACGCGAACTCCGCGAGGTCCCTCGCCATCTCCGGCGTCACCTTGTGCTCCGCGTCGTAGCTCTTCTCCGTGACGTCGAGGCCCGCCTCGCGCAGCGGGGCGACGCCCTTCGCCACGAGGTCCGGCGGTACCGCGGCGTCGCGCGCGCCGGTCTGGATGAGCACGCGCAGGCTGCGCGCGGCCGCGAGGTCCCCGATGAACTCCGTCTTCGGCCGGCCTCCGCAGCAGGCGAGACGGTCGAAGAGGTCGGGGCGCGCGAGCGCCGCGTACGACGCGAGGTAGGCGCCCTGGCTGAAGCCGAAGAGCGTGATCGAGGAGGGGCGGAGCGTGCGGCGCGCGATCGCGGCGAGCTCGTGGAGGTAGGGCCGCGCCTCGTCCATGCTCTCCTTGAGCGCCGTCTGGTCGCCGTTGAAGACGTACCAGGCGTAGGTGATGCGCCGCATCTCGATCTCCTGAGGGAGGGGGCCCCGGGGGAACCACCAGGAGACGCCGCCGCGGTCGATCCCCGGACGGAGCCAGCGTTCGAACGCGCGTTCCGTCATCCCCCGGCCGTGCAGCGCGATCACGAGGGGTCTCCCCGGCTCGGCCCGGCCGACGAGCACCGACGTGCGCAGCGTGATGAAGGCGTGAAAATCCGCGCTCACCGCGGAATTGTAAACTCGGGCCCCTTGGCATAGGATCGGCGCCGGGGGTTTCTCCCCGGCTGCCCCATGTCCGAAGCAAGGATCGACCTCAGCGGCAAGTTCGCGCTCGTGACCGGCGGCTCGCGCGGCATCGGCCGCGCCATCTGCAAGCGGCTCGCGGAGCACGGCGCGCGCATCTGCTTCAACTACCTGCGCAACCGCGAGGCGGCGGCCCAGGCGGTGAGGGAGATCTCCGCGGTCGGACCGGAGCCGCTCGAGATCAAGGCCAACGTCGCCGACGAGGAGCAGATCGAGACGATGTTCGAGACGGTCCGGAAGGAGTTCGGACGGCTCGACATCCTCGTCTCGAACGCCGCGCTCGGCGTCCTGAAGCCCGTCACCCAGCTCCGCGAGAAGGACTGGCGCTGGACGATGGACATCAACGCCCGCGCGCTGATCCCGCTCGCCAAGCGGGCGGTGGAGCTCATGGGGGACCGGGGGGGCTCGATCGTCGCGGTCTCGAGCCTCGGCGCGACCCACGCGATCCCCTTCTACGGCGCCGTCGGGGCGTCGAAGGCGGCGCTCGAGGCGCTCGTCCGCCACCTCGCGATCGAGAACGCGGCCAAGGGCGTGCGCGTGAACACGGTTTCCGGCGGCGCGGTCGACACGGACGCGCTGAAGTTCTTCCCGAACCGGGAGGAGATCCTCAACGAGGGGCTCAAGCGGACCCCCGCCGGGCGCCTCGTCACCCCGGAGGACATGGCCGACGCGGTGCTCTTCCTCGTCTCCGATCTCGCCCGGATGATCCACGGGCAGACGCTGATCGTGGACGGCGGGAATAGCATCGTGGCGTGAGCCGCGAGCGCCGCGCGCACATCCGCAGCCGCCTCATCCACGGGAAGGCGCAGACCGCCCGGTGGGACTTCAGCCACCACCTCGTCCCGCCGGTCAGCTCGACCGCCACCTTCCGCCTCGACACCACGGCCCGCGGCGCGCGCGGGTTCCAGCAGTTCGCGGCGCCGACGTCGCAGAAGGGCGAGCCCGACCCGATCTACATCTACGACCGGCTCGACGAGCCCACGCGCGGGATGCTCGAGGACAACCTCGCGGAGGCGGAGGGAGGCGAGACGGCGGTCACGTTCGCCTCCGGGATGGGAGCCGTCGCCGCGGCGCTCCTCGTGCTGCTCCGGCAGGGCGACACGGTCCTCGCGCACCAGCGGCTCTACGGCTGCACGTACAGCCTCATGACGAACTGGCTCGTCCGGTTCGGCGTGCGGACGCACTTCGTCGACATGACCGACCTCGACGCGGTGGAGCGCGCGATCCGGCGGTTCGACCCGCGGGTCCTCTACTTCGAGACACCGGTGAACCCGACGCTCGAGCTGATCGACATCGCGGCGATCCGGCGGCTTCGCGGGCGCGGCAAGGCGGCGATCGTCGTGGACAACACGTTCGCCACGCCCTTCTGCCAGCGGCCGCTCGCCCTCGGCGCGGATGTCGTCGTGCACTCGCTCACGAAGAGCCTCGGCGGATTCGGGACCGTGCTCGGCGGCGCGGTGATCGCGCCGAAGCGCCTCGAGCCCGATCTCTTCATGGCGAGGAAGGACTTCGGCGCGGTCCTCTCCGGCCCCTCCGCATGGTCGGTCCTCGTCTACGGCCTCCCCACGCTGGGCCTCCGCATCCGCGAGCAGGAGAGGACCGCGGGGCTCGTCGCGGAGATGCTCCTCGACCACCCGCGCGTGAAGGAGGTGCGTTGGCCCGGGCTCGACGGCTACCGCTGGCATGAGATCGCGCGCCGGCAGATGCAGGACTGGGACGGCAACTTCGCGCCGGGCACGATGATCTACTTCCTCCTCAAGGGGCGGCCGAGGGAGTCGCGGCGCGCGTGCGAGCGCCTCATCGACTACATGGCGAAGAGCGCCTACTCGGTGACGCTCGCGGTGAGCCTCGGGCAGATCCGGACGCTGATCGAGCACCCGGCGTCGATGACGCACGCGATGATCCCCGCCGCGGAGCAGAGGAAGCACGGGATCGACCCGGCGGGGATCCGCCTCTCGATCGGCCTCGAGGATCCGCGCGACATCATGCACGACCTCTCCGAGGCGCTGCGCAAGGCGTAGCCGCGCCGTGGCGCCGCCGGGGGCGGCGCGAAGCCGGGCGGGCCTACTCGCCGGGTGCCGGTTCGCGGAACGTCACGACCGGCGGCGTCGCGCGCTTCAGGAACAGCAGCGCGAAGCAGGTCCCGAGCACGTCGGTCGGCGGGTAGCCCGTCGCGTCGCTCCACTTCCCGTCCGCCTCCTGCCGTTCGAGGAGGAGCATCGCGCCGCGCAGGTACCAGTCCTTGCCGTTGAACTCCTTCCGGCCGGAGAGATCCCCCACGCGCTCGACGCCGTACAGGTAGTAGAAGAGCTCCTGCCGCTCCGCGCCGGCGTTCGTCTCGGCGGCGAAGTTCTTGTCGAGCCAGTCCATGCCGGCCTTGATCGCGCCGTCGATCCACTCGGGCGGCTTCCGCTCGGCGGACAGCTCCATCTGCTCCTTGCAGATGAGCAGGCATCCGATGCCGCACGCGGTCATCGAGGCGTAGGAGGGCCCGCCGACCTGGTAGCCGAAGCCCCCGTCGCCCTTCTGGCAGGCCTTCACGTACTGGGCGGCGAGCGCCCAGGTGTTGGGCGAGACCTTCTCGATCGGGTAGCCGGCCTGCGAGGCCGCGCGGAGCCCGAGGAGGACGAACTGCGTCGCCGACAGGTCCGCGTCGCCGTTCGCCTGGCCGTACCGCCAGCCGCCGTCGTTCCGGCCGCCCTTCTGCCCGTTCTCGGGGAGGTTCTGCTGGCCGTTGATCGAGATGCCCCCCTTGTTCTTGGAAGCGCGCCGCCCCACGGTCAGGGAGACGATCCGCTCGTGCATGAGCTTCCACGTGTCCTTCGGGATCTTGCTCCCGTCGGGCGCGGAGGTCGGGCTGTCCGTCACGAGCTTCCGCTTCGCGTGCTTGCCCGTGAGCTTCCCGCTGCCCTCGAAGACGGCCTCGATCATGAGCACGATCGCCGCCGACTCGTAGGTCGTGAGCGTCCGCGGGTTCTTGCGGCTGACGTTCTTCTGCTCGTTCGTGGCGGCGTCCTGCTCCGGCTGCCCGCCCATCACGTCGAACACGAACTCCGTGTTCTTCTCGATGTACTTGAGCCCCTTCTGGATCACGGGGTCGTTCTTCTTCACGCCGCACTTCGCGAGCGTGTAGATCGACCACGCGGTCGGCCCGAGCTCGTCGCGGACGAAGTCGCCGCGCGCCTTGGGGTCGTCGTACTTCGAGTTCGCGCGGACCGGGCCCCAGGAGCCGTCGGGCTTCTGGAGCTTCTTCAGCGCCTCGACGCCGTTCTTGATCGCCTCGTTGATCCGGGTCTGGAGGTCGGCCTTGACCTTCGGCGCGCCCTCGTCGCCGTCGTCCTGCTCGCCCCCGCCCGCGAGCCCGACGTTCTTCTTCCTCGTCTCCTCCTCGTCGTGGCCGTCGTCGGGCGGGGCGGCCTTCTCCTCCCCCGGCTTCTCCTCGCTGACGTCGATGCCGGAGTCGTCCCCGCCTTCCTGCGCGACCGCGGGGCCGAGGGCGAAGCAGAAGAGGGCGGCGAAGAGGAGGCGCGGAGGGTGCATGGCTCTGTAAAAGGTTACGTGCGAAAACGGTGCCGCACTAGCTCCAACAGCCCGAATCGTCGCACCCGGTATAGCCGCGAGACGCCTACGGCCGGCCGAGCGGCCGGAGGACGGCCCGGACGGGGCTCGCGTCCCGTCCCGAGAGCCTGAGCGGGAGCGCGATCAGCTCGTACCGCCCCGGGGGGACGCCGACGAGCGCGAGGTTCTCGAGGTTTCCGATCCCCCGCGCGTAGAGCGCCTTGTGGACGGGCAGGTCCTTGCTGTCGAAGGGGTCGACGCTCGGGGAGTCGAGGCCGACGAGGACGATCCCCGCCTCCGCGAGGTGCTCCACGAGCTCGACCGTGAGGCAGGTGAGCGGCTGCGGGAAGACCGTCCTGTCCTTGATACACCCCGTCCGGAGGAGCAGCCGCTCGGCGCCCTTCAGGTCCACCCCCCGCAGGTCCGCCGGCCGCACGGCGTGGTCCTTCGGCCGCACGTCCACGAGGAGGCACGGGCCCAGGTACCGCTCGAGCGGCACGGCGTCGATCGCCTCCGCGCCCCGCATGTAGTGGCTCGGCGCGTCCGCATGCGCCCCCATGTGGCACGTGAGCGTGATCGTCGACAGGTCGACCGGGGCGCCGTCCTCGATCCGGAGGAGATCCCGGCTCGAGAACGGCGTGTCGCCGGGCCAGACGGCGGTCTTCCCGTCGACGAGCGGCGAGATGTCGTGGATGAGGGGGGGCTTCGGGGGCGGCCGGCTCACGTGGGCATGGCCCCCTTCACGGACGTGTGCCGCTCGTAGGCCTTCGTCTCGAGGATCTCCGCGATCTCTTCGAGCGCCTTCCGGCACTCCTCCTCGGAGTTGTAGAAGTGCGGCGCGATCCGGATCCCGGCACCCGGCCGGTAGTCGATGACGACGTCGCGCGCGAGCAGCTCCTTCGCGACGAGCTCGCCGTGCGGGACGTCCACCGCGACCGTGCCGCCGCGCCGCTCCGGTTCCTCGGGCGCGTGGGTGCGCCAGCCCCTCCCCCGCGCCCCCTCCATGAGCAGCTTCGTGAGCCGCTTCGACTTCTCGCGGATCGCCTTGATCCCGATCTCGTTGTGGATCCTCAAGCCGGGCTCCGCCGCGTAGTGGCACGCGATGGGCGGCGTCCCGTTGAGGAAGCGGTAGGGCCCGTCGGTCCAGCGCATCGGCGGCCCCTCGAACGCGAAGGGCTTCGGGTGCGCCATCCAGCCGGTGACCCGCGGCTCGAGCCGTTTCGCGACCGCCGGGTCGACGTGGAGGAAGACGTTGCCCGGCCCGCCGCAGAGCCACTTGAGGCAGCCGCCGACGCAGGCGTCGACGCCCCACCCGAGGGACTCGATCGGGAGGACGCCCGCGGACTGGAAGACGTCGAGCAGGAGCAGCGCGCCCTTCTCGCGGCAGCGGCGCGCGACGGCCCCGGCATCGTTCACGAAGGCGCTCTTGAACTCGACGTGGCTGATCGCGACCAGAAGCGTCCTCTCGTCGATCGCGTCGAGGAGGCGCTCCTGGTCGACGCCGATCCCGTCCTCGGCCGGCACGATCTCGAGCCGCGCGCCGCTGCCGCCGCACCATCGGTCGAGGAGGTAGAGGATCGAGGGGAACTGGAGCGAGGTGGTGACGACCTTGTCGCGGCCCTTCACGGGCTTCAGTGCGGAGAGGAACGCGGCGCTCGCGGTCGTGACGTTCGTGTGCATCGCGACGGTGCCGGGCTGCGCGCCGAGGAGCGGCGCCACGAGGTCCCCCATGCGCGCGGGGAGCGTCCACCACTCCTCCGCCCAGGCGCGGACGCCGCGCGACGCCCAGATGTCGGCGTAGGCCTTCATCCGGTCCGCGACGGCCGCGGGCATCGCGCCGAGCGAGTTGCTGATGAGGTAGGTGCTCGTCTTGAGGATCGGGAAGCGGTCCCGGTAGGCGAGGAGCGGATCCGTGGCCATCGACGTAGCATGGTACCCATGTCCAAAGCCGTTTGGCTCTGCGCGGGGCTCGCGGGGGGCGTGCTCCTGACACTCGGCGTCCAGTCCGTGCTGCGGGTGGGCGAGGACATGAACACGACGCGCGCGCCGGTGCGCGACGAGACGGCCGACCTGCGCGCGGAGAACGAGCGGCTGCGGGAAGAGGCGGCGAAGGTCGCGAAGCTCCAGGAGGAGCGGCTGGAGCTCAACCGCCGGCTCGAGGAGGCGCTGCAGGCGGCCGAGGCGGCGCCTCGCGGGGAGCCGCCCCCCCCGGCCCCCGAAGCCCCCTCCGCCCCCCCCACAGACGACGAGATCATGAAGGGGGTCGAGACCTTCGGCGCATCGCTCGGCGCGATCATCCAGGGCGGCGGCGGGCAGGCGAGAAAGGACCTCCGGGACCTCATCGCACGCGCGGGGGAACATGGCGTCGAGCTCCTCGTCGCGAAGTTCGAGGACGACGCGACCGACATCCAGATGCGCGCCGTCCTCGCGCACGCCCTCGCGCAGAGCGGGAGCCCCGAGGCGGTCGCCACGCTCAAGGGGATCCTCGCCGATCCCGAGGCGGGGATGCTCGAGATGCGCCTCGCGAGCCACGGCCTCGCGTTCTCCGACGCGGAGGGGATCGACGACGCGCTGCTCGCGACCGCGCACAAGGCGACGGACACGGGCGCGCGCGCGAACGCCGCCTTCGGCCTCGCGCGGCGGAAGCACCCGGAGGGCGTCGGCCTCTATGCGAAGGCGACGGACGAGGCGATGGCGAACCGCGATCCCGCGGCGCTCCAGTACCTCTCGGGCTTCTTCCTCCTCGGCGACGAGGGGCTGCCGCCGATGCGCGAGCGGCTGCTCACGTACACGGAGCCGCAGGCGGTGCTCACCCTCATCGAGATCCTCAAGATGAAGGGCGACAAGGGCGCGATCGGCAACCTCCGGAAGCTCGCCGCGGACGAGGGCCGTCCCGAGAGCACGCGCAAGGCCGCCGAGGGCGCGCTGAAGGTCCTCGAGGCCGCGAAATAGCCGGGCGCCGGCCCCCGCGCCCGGCGTAGAATCGCCCGAGGCGATGGGGAGCAGGGCCGCGCGCCTCGTCCGCAGCATACTGTACAAACGTACAGTCACCGTGCTCGCGCTCCTCTTCGTGGCCGGCGCGGGGATCCTCCTCCAGCAGCAGCTCCGGGACCAGCGCGACGTGATCGAGGCTAAGGCCCTCGAGGACGCGCGGGTCCACGCCCACATGCTCGAGACCTTCCGGGAGATCTACACGCGCGACGTCGTCGAGGTCGTGCGCAAGCAGGGCGTCGTCGTGACGCACGACTACCGCGAGGAGCCGGGGGCGATCCCGCTGCCCGCGACGCTCAGCATGGAGCTCGGCGAGCGGATGGGCCGCGAGGGCATCCGCACGCTCCTCTACAGCCCGTACCCGTTCCCCTGGCGCAAGGACTCGGGGGGGCTCCGGGGGCGCTTCGCCGAGGACGCGTGGGCGGCGCTCAACGCGGACCCGTCGAGGCCGTTCCACCGGATCGAGGAGGTCGACGGCCGCCCGTCGCTCCGCTACGCGGTGGCCGACGTGATGCGCCCGAGCTGCGTGAACTGCCACAACTCGCACGCGCAGTCCCCGCGCACCGGCTGGCAGGCGGGCGACGTCCGCGGCGTGCTCGAGGTGACTCTCCCGCTCGACGGCGCCGCGGCGGTCACGCGCGCGAGCCTCCGCCGCACGCTGACGCTCCTCGCGGTGTTCGGCGCCGTCGCGCTCCTCGGCCACGCGCTCGTGATGCGGCGGCTCAACCCCGTCTCCGCGGAGCTGCGGGAGCGGGTCGAGGCGCGCACCGCGGACCTGTCGCAGGCGAACGAGCTCCTCCGCCGCCAGCGGGAGGAGCTCGCGCACGCGAAGGCGGCGGCCGAGGACGCGAGTCGGGCGAAGGGCGACTTCCTCGCGAACATGAGCCACGAGATCCGGACGCCGATGAACGGCATCCTCGGGATGACGCAGCTGCTGCTCGACACCGGGCTCTCGCCGCGGCAGCGCGAGTACCTGGGGCTCGTCCAGCAGTCGGCGGAGTCGCTCCTGCGCATCCTCAACGACGTGCTCGACTTCTCGAAGATCGAGGCGGGCAAGCTCGCGCTCGAGCGGTTCCCGTTCGACCTGCGGGACACGGTCGCGTCGACCCTGCAGACGCTCTCTCACCGCGCGACGTCGAAGGGGCTCGAGCTCACCTACCGGGTCGCGCCCGAGGTGCCCGACGGGATCCTCGGCGACGCGGGCCGGCTGCGCCAGGTGCTCGTGAACCTCGTCGGGAACGCGATCAAGTTCACCGAGAGGGGCGAGATCTCGGTGACGGTCGAACCCGCGGAGGCGGAATCGGGGGGGGCCGGGGGGCCCGGGGAGCGCGGCGAGGAGGGCGTTCTGCTCCACTTCGCCGTAAAGGACACGGGCATCGGCATCGCCCCCGAGCAGCACGCCGCGATCTTCGACGCGTTCACGCAGGCCGACACCTCGATGGCGCGCCGGTTCGGCGGCACGGGCCTCGGCCTCACGATCTCGAGCAAGCTCGTCTCGATGATGGGCGGCCGGATCTGGGTCAAGAGCCGGGCCGGCGAGGGGAGCACGTTCCACTTCACCGCGCGCTTCGGGCAGCAGGCGGCGACCGGGCGCAAGCGTCCCCGGCTGCACGGCGCGCGCGTCCTCGTCGTCGACGACAACGCGACGAACCGGCGGGTGCTCGAGGAGATGCTCAGGAGCTGGGGCCTCTCGCCGACGGTCGTCCCGAGCGGCGAAGCCGCGCTCGCGGAGATCGACCGGCGAGCCTACGCGGTGGTCCTGCTGGACGCGATGATGCCGGGGATGGACGGCTTCGCGCTCGCGGAGCGGATCCGGGCGCTGCGCCCGGCCAAGGACGCGATCCTCGTGATGCTCTCCTCGGCCGGCGTGCCGGAGGACGCGGGCCGGCTCGGGCGGGCCGGGATCCTCCGCTGCCTGACGAAGCCCGTGCGCCCGTCCGACCTGCTCCACGCGGTCGCGGACGGTCTCGGCGACCACGCCGCGGGGCCGGTCGAGCCGGCGGAGCCCATGGCGCGCACGGCAAGCCCGCGCCGCGTGCTCGTCGTCGACGACGGCGAGCTCAACCGCGAGGTGGCGCGCCACCTGCTGGAGCAGCGCGGGCACGTGCCGACGCTCGTCTCGAGCGGCGAGGAGGCGATCGAGGCGGCCCTGCGCGGGCCGCCCTACGACGTGATCCTCATGGACGTGCAGATGCCCGGGATGGACGGCATCGAGGCGACGGGTGCGCTCCGCGCGCGCGGGTCGAGGGTCCCGGTCGTCGCCGTCACCGCGCACGCGATGAAAGGGGACAGGGAGCGCTTCCTCGCGGCCGGGATGGACGGGTACGTCTCGAAGCCGATCCGCCCTAGGGACCTCTACGAGGCGGTCGAAGGGGTGGGGCACGGGGAGGGGGGAGCCCCGGCCAGAGGGGCGGAAGCCCCCCCGGACCCGATCGACTGGGAGGGCGCGCTCGCGCGGGCGGGCGGGAGCGCGAGCATCCGCGCGCGGCTCGCGGAGGTGTTCCTGAAGGAGGGGCCGCAGCTCCTCGCCGCGCTGCGCGAGGCCCTCGACAAGGGCGACGCGCCGGCGGTCCGCCGCCACGCGCACACGCTCAAGAGCTCGCTCGACCTCTTCGGCGCCGCGCGCGGGAAGGCCGCGGCGGAGGAGATCGAGAAGCTCTCGGGGAACGGGTCGCTCGCGCAGGCGGCGCCGCTCGCCGCGAGGCTTCTTGACCGGATGGAGGAGGTCACGCGCGCGATCCGGGATCGCGCGGGAGGAGCGTCATGAGCAGGATTCTCGTCGTGGACGACTCGCGCGTGGATCTGGAGCTCGTCACTTCCCTCCTTTCCGACGTGGGACACGAGTGCGTGCGCGCCGGGAACGGACGCGAGGCCCTGGACCTCGTGCAGTCGGATGCTCCGGAGCTGATCGTGACCGACCTCCAGATGCCCGAGATGGACGGCCTCGAGCTCGTCCAGGCGGTCCACGCCCGCCACCCGAAGGTCCCGGTCGTGCTGATGACCGCGCACGGGAGCGAGGAGATCGCGGCGGAGGCGCTCCGCGCGGGCGCCGCGAGCTACGTGCCGAAGCGGAACCTCGCGAAGGACCTTGCCGCGACGATCGAGCGGGTCCTCGGCGTGGCGCCGTCGAGGGGCGAAGGCGAGGAGGCGGCCCGATGGCTCGCGGAGGCGGGCTACCGGTTCGTGCTCGACAACCGGTGCGGCTGGCTCCGGCCGCTCGTGGCGCACTTCCAGGCGGAGCTCGCGCGGCGCGGCTTCCGCGACGAGACCGAGCTGATGCAGGTCGGGATGGCGCTCCACGAGGCGCTCACGAACGCGGCGCACCACGGCAACCTCGAGCTCGACTCCTCGCTCAGGGAGAACGGGATGGAGGCCTACCTCTCGCTCATGCGGGAGCGGGTCGCGCAGGAGCCCTACGCGAGCCGGAGGGTGCGCGTGGAGGCGACGTTCACGGATGGCGAGGCGTCGTTCGTGATCCGCGACGAGGGGAGGGGCTTCGACCCCTCGACGGTGCCGGACTGCTGCGACCCGAAGAACCTCGCGCGGCTCTCGGGAAGGGGCCTCATGCTCATGCGGACGTTCATGGACGAGGTCCGCCATAACGAGCGCGGGAACGAGGTGACGCTCGTGAAGCGGAGAAAGGCCTGAGCCGAGGGCCGCGCCGGCCGCTGTGCGAACATCCGGCGTTCGGGCTGGCGGGGCCACGCAGCTTCACCGAGTGCGAACATCTGCCGCCGGTGGCGCGACGTCCCTGGCCTCCCCCGGGGCCCCTCCCCTTCGCCGGGCACCCGTGTGGAAACCTCTGGCGCCCCTCCCCTTCGTCTGGGATCCGTGAGCCGTCTGGCGTCGTCGCCGGGCACCCGCGTGCGAACGTCTGGCGCCTCGCGGGTCCCTCCCCCGCGCCCCCTCCCTTTCCCGGGCAGTATCCGGCGCGCGAAGCTACCCGGTGCAACCCCGCATCACGACCGCCATGATGAGCCCGACGAAGACGAGCGCAAGCGAGATCGAGAGCCAGCGCGTGCGGGGCGCGCGACGCATCGGGGCGAAAAAAATGACGCGGCCGTGTCGGAGGAGGCTCGTCACGACCGCGTCGGACAGTGAGGGCTGTTTGTAGAAAAAGCGGTGTCGGGCCGGACGAACCGCCCGTGCCCCTCCAGAGCCTTGCGGGCGCACGAGAACAAGAGGCCACGCGTCGCCGCATGACATCCGCACTCCTGGGCATCGGCACTGCGCTATTCCAGCTCCCCTCGCGAGTAGCGGCTAGTTGGTTCACCGCCCCCCCTGCGCGGTTTCGACCGCCATGGGGTTCTCCCCGCGAGGCTACCCCGCACGCTTTCGCGCGCGGTTGCGCCGGACGTGCGCTTGGCCCGCCCTCTGGAGTGTCCGATCCCGTGATCCCCCTCCCGACCCGAAGGTCGAGAGAAAGCTCTCCTGGGGTTCCTTCCCCTACGGCACGTTCCGACGCGGAGGATCCGGTCCACCCGGGGATCCCTGCCCCCGGCACCTTCCGCCCTCAGGGTTTGGCTACCCTCCCGGCGGCTTGCTCTCCTCCGCGCCTCGCGACGGCCCGTCGACCGCCGCAGCGCCCATGGGGTTCGCCCTTCAGGGCCTTGCTCCCCCCCGCCAGCGGTACCTCTCTCGAGGCCTCGCCTCTCCTGTCGTTCTTCCAGTCCGCCCGAAGGCGGGTGGTCGCGACTCCAGAGGTTGGCTCCGGCGGAAGAGGGGCCCGACTCGCCGCCGCCCGAAGGCGGAGACGGCCGAACCTTGCCCTCTTGGGATTGTGCCCCTCCAAGGCTTTCTCCTCCGACCACCTTCGGCCCGGCTTCCCGGGCCTCTTCCCTCTTGTCCTGCTGCTGGGGATGCTCCCTACGGACCACGCCCAGCCCGGACTGCAGGGGCTCTTCAGTGGCGGAAGCGGCCTGGTCTCTCATGAGACTGCCTGCCTTCCTGGGGTTTGGCACCTTGTCGACGTGAAGCCTCTTAGGGCAACGCTTGCTCCGGGCTTATGGCTTCGCCTCGGTCTCCGTACGCTAGTATCGGGAAACCTCTTAGGAGCGCCGGACTGCCCGACCGGAGTTCAGCTCCGCGCCGTATCGGTGCGACGATTCGTCCTGACACCCAACACCGACTTCTTGTCAGAGAACACGCAGCCGTTTCCGACTGCCGTACCGGGCCTCTCTAGAGCAATGCCGGTGCCCGTTCCGGGCGGGATCCTGGTCCGCACGGGTTATCCACAATCTCTCAACCGGGGCGCCGCCGATCGCCGCTCGCGGGCGCGCCCTTCGCGGCGAGTTCTCCACAAAAAAATATTCCGGGGGGGTCCGGGGGCCGTGGAAAACCGGCACGCGGCGGAATGCGCGTGATCCTCACACGCGAGCGGAATCGCTCGCACGGTGAGCTCGTCGACGGTGCCGAAGCGTCCCTTCGCGTCGGTCCTGCTGCCGGCGCAACTCTTGGGCCGAGCCGGCGAGGGAGCCCGCCTCGCGCTCCCGCTCCGCAGCGGGCCGGGCCGTCGAGGACACGACGGGCGGTGCCGTCTCCGGCGCAAGCGCGACCGCGCGTTCGAGACCGGCGCGATGCTCGATGCCACGGACTCGGAGGACCAATCGGTCGAGCTCCACGAGGCCGCGGAGGCCGGCGCGTGTGCCAGCGGGAAAGCGACGCCGGGGAGGAGACGAGCCGCTGGCTGGGTGCGGGCGCGTTTTGCCCGGAAAAAAATCTGGACATTATGCCGCCTCGACCTACACTGCCCCCCAGTCCATGCGCGACGCACACGAAGAACGGGCTCGGGAAGGCAGCAGCGCAAGCTCCGGCGGCGGCTTCCGTGGACCGGGCGCGAGCCGTATCCCGCTGCGCTTGAGGGTCGCGCGGTGGGTCGATTCGGCCGCTGGCGGCGACACGCCGGTGGACGACTCTGTCGATTGGATCCGGCTCATCCCCTTCCTCGGGATGCACGCTCTGTGCCTGCTCGTCTTCGTCGTGGGCGTGAGCCCCGGGGCGCTCCTTGTGGCGCTCGGCCTCTATCTCCTGCGCATGTTCGCGCTGACCGCCTTCTACCACCGCTACTTCGCGCACCGCGCGTTCACGACCTCGCGCGCGATGCAGCTCGTCTTCGCCGTCATCGGGAGCGCGGCGGCCCAGCGCGGGCCTCTCTGGTGGGCCGCCCACCACCGCCGCCACCACCGCCACAGCGACACCGAAGAGGACGCCCACTCGCCCCTTCTCCGCGGCTTCTGGTGGAGCCACGTGGGGTGGTTCGCCTGCTCCAGGAACTTCCGCTACGACAGGGCGGAGGTGCGAGACCTGACACGCTATCCCGAGCTGGTCTTCCTCGACCGGTTCAGCGTCGTCGCGCCGCTCGCGCTCGCCCTCGCCCTGTACCTCCTCGGCGGCGCGCAGTACCTCGTCTGGGGCTTCTTCGTCGGCACGGTCCTGCTCTACCACGTGACCTTCCTCGTGAACTCCCTCGCGCACCGGTTCGGCCGGCAGACCTACGCCACGGGCGACAGCAGCCGCAACAGCTTCCTTCTCGCGATCCTCACCATGGGCGAGGGATGGCACAACAACCACCACCGCTACCCGGGCGCGGCGAGGCAGGGCTTCCGCTGGTGGGAGGTGGACCTCACCTACTACATCCTCCTCGCGCTCGAGAAGCTGCGCCTCGTGCGCGACCTGCGGCCCGTGCCTGCGTCGGTCGTCGAGGGGCCCTGAGCCATGCGGATCGCGATCGTCGGGTCGGGGATCTCCGGCCTCCTCTGCGGCCATCTCCTCCATGGCGACCACGAGGTGACCATCTTCGAGGCCGAGGACTACGCGGGCGGCCACACGCACACCGTCGAGGTGGAGTCGGGCGGCCGCGTGCACGCCGTCGACACCGGATTCATCGTCTACAACGACCGGACCTACCCGAACTTCTCCGCGCTGCTCGCGCGCCTCGGCGTCCGCACGCGGCCCACGACGATGAGCTTCAGCGTCCGCTGCGACCGCACCGGACTCGAGTACAACGGCTCGTCCCTGCGGCAGATCTTCGTGCAGCGCCGGAACCTCGTGCGGCCCTCCTTCCTGCGCATGCTGCGCGACATCCTCCGGTTCAACCGCGACGCCCCGCGCATCCTGGACACGCCCCTCGCCTCCCGGCCGCTCGAGGACCTGCTGCGCGAGGGCGGCTACTCGAGGGAGTTCGCGGAGCGCTATCTCGTCCCCATGGGCTCCGCGATCTGGTCGATGCCGCCGCGGCGGATCCTCGGCTTCCCGGCCGGGTTCTTCGTCCGGTTCTTCGCCAACCACGGGCTGCTCTCGCGAACCGACCGCCCGCAGTGGCGCGTCGTCGATGGCGGCTCGCGCGCCTACGTCGAGCGTCTGCTCGCGCCGATGCGGGACCGCGTGCGCCTGCAAACGCCGGTGCGGCGGATCCGCAGGGTCGAGGGCGCCGTCGAAGTCGAGCCGGGAGGTCGCTACGACCACGTGATCCTCGCGTGCCACAGCGACCAGGCCCTGCGCCTGCTCGCCGACGCGACGCCCGCGG
>JAKLKT010000680.1 GCA_023150495.1 Planctomycetota bacterium | reverse complement strand
CCCGAAGGACAAGAGGATCGAGGCGCTGATCGTCAACGGCTGCGAGTGCGAGCCGTACCTCACGACGGACCACCGCACGATGGCGGACTTCCCCGACCGCGTGCTGCTCGGGATCCGGCTGATGATGAAGTGCCTCGGCGTCCCGAAGGCGCTCTTCGGCATCGAGGAGAACAAGCCCGACGCGATCGAGGCGATCCGCCGCGCGCTGCCGGGCGACATCGACGTGGAGGTCCTGCCGCTCCGGGTCAAGTACCCCCAGGGCGCCGAGAAGATGCTCATCAAGGCGCTCACGGGCCGCGAGGTGCCGTCGGGGAAGCTCCCGCTCGACGTCGGCGTGATCGTGCAGAACGTCGCGTCCGTCGCGACGATCGCGGAGGTGTTCGAGACGGGGCTCCCGCTCGTCGAGCGGATCGTGACCGTCTCCGGCAACGGCGTGCGGAAGCCCGCGAACCTGATCGTGCCCGTCGGGACGAAGCTCGGGGACCTCCTCGACGCGTGCGGCGGCCTCGCGGACGACGCGAGCGAGATCGTCTCGGGCGGCCCGATGATGGGCGTCTCGCAGCGCGACCTCATGACGCCGGTCTCGAAGGGGACGACGGGCATCCTCGTGCTCACCGAAGCGGAGGCGAAGCGCAACCGCACCTACCCGTGCATCCGCTGCGGCCACTGCCTCGACGCATGCCCGGTCTTCCTGAACCCGCAGCTCCTCGGCAGCCTCGCGCTCAAGGCGCGCTACGAGGAGATGGAGCCGCTGCACCTCCGGGACTGCATGCTCTGCGGCTGCTGCTCGTACGTGTGCCCCTCGCACATCCCGCTCTCGCAGCTCTTCGCGGCGGCGAAGACGGCGCTCCGGAAGGCGAAGGCGGCGGAGTCCGCGAAGCCCGCCGGGCCCGCGAAGGCACCGGCATGAGCTGGCTCGTCACCGCCTCCCCGCACCTCCACTCCGGCGACTCGACGCCGAGGATCATGTGGAACGTCGTCCTGAGCCTCGTGCCGGTCGTCGGGGCCGCCACCTGGTTCTTCGGCCCGACGGCGCTCCTCGTCGTCCTCGCCTGCGTCGCGGGCGCGCTCCTCCCGGAGCGCATCTGGGGACAGCGCTCCGCGACGCGTGACGGCTCCGCGGCGATCACCGGGATCCTCCTCGCGCTCACGCTCCCGCCCGGCATCCCCCTCTGGATGGCCTTTCTCGGCGGGGCATTCGGGATCATCTTCGGCAAACTCGTCTTCGGCGGACTCGGCCAGAACGTGTTCAACCCGGCGCTCCTCGGCCGCGCGTTCCTGCAGGCCGCCTTCCCGGTCGCGATCACGACGTGGCCCGTGGCGGGGGGACCGTGGTGGGGGCTCCGGGGGGACACCTTCGCGATCCCGTTCGCGAGCCCGCGGCCGCTCGACACGGTCACGGCCGCGACGCCCCTCGGGCTCATGAAGTTCGAGCACAAGGGGACGCCGCTTCTCGACCTGATGCTCGGCACGACCGGCGGGAGCCTCGGCGAGACGGCGGCGCTCGTGATCCTCCTCTGCGGCGGCTACCTCGCGCTCCGGAACTACCTCAACTGGCGGATCCCGGCGTCGATCTTTCTCTCGGTCGCGCTCTTCGGCGGCGTGCTCCACCTCATCGACGGCGCACGCTACCCCGGACCGCTCTTCATGGTCTTCTCGGGCGGCCTCGTGCTCGGCGCGGTCTACATGGCGACGGACATGGTGACCTCGCCCGTGACGCACGGGGGATGCTGGGTCTTCGGCGCGGGGATCGGATTCCTCGTCGTCGCGATCCGCGTCTGGGGCGGCCTCGCCGAGGGCGTGATGTACGCGATCCTCCTCATGAACGCCGTCGTGCCCGCGATCAACCGGATCACGCAGCCGCGCGTCTTCGGCAC
>JAKLKT010000679.1 GCA_023150495.1 Planctomycetota bacterium | reverse complement strand
AGGCGACGCGCGGCCTCCTCGCCGTCGTCCTCCCACTCCGAGGGCCACAACCGCTCGAAGACGGCCTCGTCCGTTACGGGATCGGGGAACGCCGGCACGAAAACCTGCAGCAGATCGAGGCTCCCGTCGGAGACCACTCGCAGGGTCGCGTCCACCACGAGCTTGTCGTCGTGCACCCTCCAGAATGCGGGCGCCGGAGGAGGCGTGGTCGGGCCGGGCCCGGATGCCAGGCGCAGCCGGGCGCGGCGCGCGTCGGCGAAGACACCCGTGCGCAGTTGAGCGAGGTTGTAGCCGGTCGGGTCCACGAACACGTCATGGAGGAGCGCGAGGTCCCGGTCCCTGAGGACTCGCTCGAGTGCCAGGCGGCGCTCCACGGTGACGCGCGCGAAAAACGTCCGCATGCGCGTCGTGGTGATGGCCTTCTTGACCTGGTCGCCGAGAATCCGCCGCATGACGTGAACGGCGCTCGGATAGCGGGCCTCCTCACCGTAGTCCGGACGCATGACGAAGGGCGCCGACGGATCGCGGGCGACCAGCGGCATCAACCCCGGCGCGACCTCCTCGAACTCTTTGTGGCGGGTTCGGAGGTCGGTGAAGGCCTAGTCGATCGCGTCGATCAGGTCGTCGGGCGGCGGCAGGCCGGAGAACGTCCCGTCGTGGAATCGCACGTGGTGCCAGTCGGCGCGGTTCGCGATCGCGACCAGCAGCCTGTCGAAGCGCGCGAGGGCGCGGTAGGCGCGCAGCACACGTACCGGGCCACCCCGCGCATCACGGGGGTCGCGGCGCTTCCATCGGGTCACCACGGCGGCCATGCTACTCCGCATCATCCGGTCTCCCGCATCACCTTGGCGGCGAGAGCCTCGTCCCTTTCCGCGTACACCTCCGTGATCGCGCCGTAGCCGTGGCCGAGGACCACGCGCGAGGCCTCGAGCCCGTACTCGCGGCGGATGCGCGTGCCGGCGGAGTGGCGGAGCCTGTGGGGGTTCCAGGCCGGGATCCCCGCGTCCTCGCACGCCCGGGTTATCGCGCGCCGGTACGCGGCGATCGTGTAGCGGTCGCCCGGCTTCGTCATCGGGTCCTCCTTCCTCCGGTCGACCTGGGACGGCTGCACGCGGGACTTCCGCTCGAGCCGCTGGCGCGCGTGCCGCGCCTGCTCGGCCTCCGTGGGGCAGAACACGTACTGGTCGGCCCGGCGCCCCTCGAGGAAGGGCATGAGGATCTCCCTGGAGCGCGGCCCGAGGAAGATCCGCCGGGTCCGCCCGCGGTGGGCCGACTTGTGGTGCGCCGGGGCGTAGACCCAGTCGTCGCCGTCGCGGTCGACCTCGCCCGCGCGCATCGCGAGGACCTCGCCGGGCCGCATCCCGGTCAGGAGCTGCAGCCGGATCATCCCGCCGACCTGCGCGCTCACGCGCCCGATCACCGTGTCGATGTCGGCGTCGGCCACCGGCCGCACCGGCTCGGGCTCGCGCGCGGCGGAGCGGCCGCGCCGGAGGTTCTCCACGGCCCGGAGCGACTCGAGCACGGTCGACGGGACGAGCTCCTCCGCGACGGCCCAGCGGAAGAGCCGGCGCACGCGGTTCACGTACTCGTTGATCGTCTTCCTCGAGAGCGTCTTCTTCGTCCGCTTCGCCCCGGACACGAGCAGATCCTGTCTCAGGGCCTTGAGCTGCCTGGCCCCGAATCCCGCGGCGAGCGTCGACCCGTAGAGGCGCCGCAACCGCCCGAGCGCGAGCTCGATGCACTCGAGCTCCCGGCTCTTGCCGCCGCCCTCAGGGCGGTAGTAGTCGCGCGCGTGGTCCGAGTAGAGCAGGATCAGGCGGTTGATCGTGAGCGCCTCCGGGCTCACGGGCCTCGCCGGCCCGCCCGACATCCACTCGGC
>JAKLKT010000678.1 GCA_023150495.1 Planctomycetota bacterium | reverse complement strand
CCGGTCGATGCAGTCGAGCTTCTCCTTTTCGCCGATCAGCTCGTGAGGATCGCCGAGCGCCACGCGAGTCTGCGAGCAGGCTCCGCCGCGAGCTGAGATCGCCGCGCGGGAGACATCTCGCGACGAATGAGGCGCTGGGCACACGAGTAAAGGTTGGACGCAGATGGGACGGAAACAGATGCCGCTCCGTAGTCCTCGACGTACCGCTAGGGCACCGGCGGTGCCGCGATGGTGGTGTGCGATCTGCTGGACGATCTTCGTCGTCGGTGCGCTCGGCACCCTCTGGAGCCTTGCCGTTCTTGGTCGCCTCTGTCCGGACACCCACCACGCGAAGGGCCTTCTGCTCGGCACGCTGTTCGTCTCGTTCTCGCTGGCGGCGGTCAACACGTTCGTGGCTGCGAACGGGTTCACCGCGCGGCTCGACGACCTAACCGATTGGCTGAAGCGATGCCTGGAGCATGTGTCCTCGGACCCGACACCCCAGGATGCGAAGGAGCTTGGCAGCAGCTTCGGGCTCTATGAGACCGATGGGATGCCGCACGGCCATCTGTTCCTTGAGCTGCGCAGCGAGGCAGTGTCTGCGTGGGTCGTCCGTGCTACGGGGGCGTACCGGCCTGAACCGTTCCGAAGCGACGCCCCGAAGCACGGAGGCAACTGGAGCTACGGGGACTACATCGCCCTCCTACGAGCCGAGACGCACGCGGCTCGTGTCAGGGCGGGTCAGATCGCGGCCGCGCTGGGCGGCCTGTTCGTCACTGCCATCCAAGTCTACGTCCGGCTGCCGTAGGGATGGGGGGTCCCTTCCCGCCAAGGATCGAGCCTCGCGACCGGACCCGGTTTCAGAAACCGTGTCGCCCATGCGGCCTCTCGTGCGCGCGCCCCTTGAGTAGCTCCCCGCCTGCATCACGCTCGCAGGCGTGAAGCAGAAGCGCGCCGCCGTCCGCAACCGCATCAAAGAGCTCCGGTACGTCCGCGGCGGGGACCTCGTCCCCCACCCCGCGAACTACCGCGTCCACGGAACGAACCAGCTCCAGGCCCTCCGCGCGATCCTGAAGGAGGTCGGCATCGCCGCCGCCCTCGTGGGCCGCGAGCTGCCCGGCGGCAAGGTCGAGATCATCGACGGACATGCCCGCGCCGGCGTGCTCCCCGACGAGAAGCTGCCGGTCCTGATCCTCGACGTCGACGAGCAGGAGGCTGCGAAGCTCCTCGCGACGCTCGACCCGCTCTCCGCGATGGCGGGCATCGATGGCGAGGCGCTAAGACGAGTCCTCGAAGCCGCGCAGCTCGAGGACGAGGCGCTGAAGCGGATGGTCGACGGCCTCCTCCCGAAGATCGATCCGAAGGAGGGACTCACCGATCCGGACGCCGTGCCCGAGCCCCCGGAGAAGCCCGTGTCGAAGCGCGGCGACCTCTGGATCCTCGGCGAGCACCGGCTGCTCTGCGGCGACTCGTCGAAGGCGGAGGACGTGGACCGACTGCTCGACGGGGCGAAGGTCCATCTGGTCGCAACAGATCCTCCGTATAACGTCCGCGTCGAGCCGCGTTCGAACAACGCGATCGCCGCGGCTGCGCGCGCCGGCAGGACGATGGGCAAGAGCGCGCGGACCTCGGTCGCGACGTCACGGCTGAAGAACTCGAACCTCGACCTCGCGCGGCATCCGTCCAAGGCGAGGCCGACCGGCCCGATGCGTCCTAAGGACCGGCCGCTCGAGAACGACTGGATCAGCGACGCGGAGTTCGACGCGCTCATCAGGAACTGGTTCGGGCAGATGGAACGCGTGCTGATCCCCGGCGGCTCCTACTACGTCTGGGGCGGCTTCTCGAACGTCTTCAACTACCCCGCCGCGATCACGGCCGCGGACCTCTACTTCTCGCAGGTCATC
>JAKLKT010000677.1 GCA_023150495.1 Planctomycetota bacterium | reverse complement strand
GCCGCCGCGCGCTTCGCGACGGTCTCCTCGATCCAGCGGAGCACCTTCTTGTACGGCGCCCAGAACGCCTGGCCGATGCTGATCGGGTTGTTCACGATCTTCGTGACCGTCGCATCCCAGTCGCGGCCCTGCCGGTCGTAGAAGAGGCCGTTCCGGCCGACGAAGAGGTTGTCGGAATCGCCCGCGGTCATCGCCGCCGCGATCGTCATCGTCTCCCCCGACGGCCGCTTGCAGTCGACGTAGGCGAGGTAGCTCTGCGACATCACCGCGAGGAGCCCGTGCTTCGCCGCGTCGTTCACGCGGATGCAGAGGTCGCAGCTCCGCCCGTCGAGGTAGAGGACGCCCGCCTGGAAGATCGCCTTCCGGCGGCCGTAGAAGTCGGCGAACGAGACGAAGTTGATGAGCAGCTTGTGGAAGTCCCGGTGGAGCCGCGTGAGCTTCTCGACGTGGGAGATGGCCTCGACCTCGGGGGCGACCGCGAGGTCGGCGGCGACCGCCTTCTCGAGGACGGGCTTCGTCGGGCCCGCGACGATCTCGCGCACGCGCTTGATGCCGAGCTTCTCGACGGCGGCGCCCGCCTTGCCCGCCGCCCAGTCGCGGTAGGCGGCGAACTTCCCGCTGAGATCGAGCCACTCCTCGCGTGCGAGCGACGTCTTGTCCTTGCCGAGCAGCGGGGCCACGACAAGCGTGCGGAAGCGATCGATCGCGTCGCGCCACGCGGGGTTGATCCCGTGGACGAGCGAAAGCGCCTTCTTCGGCTCCGCGAGCGCGATCGGGAAGAAGTCGATCTCGTGGGCGTCGATCGACATGTCCTTCGCGGCGGCGTCGAGGTAGGCCGTCTCCGTCCGGTTCACCGCGGCCAGCGCGCGCGCGTCGAACTCCGCGAGCAGGCAGCGCGCGAAGTAGTCGTCGATCTTCTTCCGCACCGCCTCGAGCGCGGCCGCGCCGTCCGCCGTCTTCTCCTTCAGGGGCCACGTCGCCGCGCGGTCCTCCTCCCCCTTCGTCCACCACGCGGTGAACGCGCGGCACTCGGCGAAGAAGCGCTCGATCCGGTCCTTGTCGAACCCCGGCTTCCCGCTGCGATCCATCGCGCCGCCGAGGCAGTCGACGATCTCCGTCGCGACCTGCCGCGCCGCCTCGTCGTCGACCGTGTCCGGCGCGACGATGCCGTCGCCGTTGAGCTTCGCCTTCGCGAAGAGCTCGGCCGTCTGCGTCGAGTCCGCGATCGTGATCTTCGCGGCGCCCTCCTTCCCGAAGCTCTTGAGGATGTGGCGCGCCGCGCGGATCACCTGCGCGCCCTCGGGCGTGTCCTCGCGGATGCTCTTGAGATCGACGCCGTCCTCGCCCTTGAGCAGGACGTCCGCGTCCTTGAGGACCTGGCCGAGCCACTTCGCCGCGCCCACGATCTCGGGCACGCGCACGCGCCCGTCGCGGTCGCTGTCGAGGAGGTCGAGCGTGCGCTCGTCGTAGAAGAGCCCCTTCGTGGGGCAGGAGAGCGCGACCCAGAGCTTCTGGTCGAGCTCGCCGAGGTGGAGGATGTCCTCCCCGCTCGCGAGCTTGACCTGGTCCACGCCCCCGGCGCGGAAGAACTTCCACCGGTGACCGTTCGCCGACGCCTTCGCCATGACGCTCCTCCCTCGGGCGCAGTGTCCGGGGGAGCCGAGGCAAGATCAAGTTTGGACGGACGGAAACCGGGCGGAGTCCGGGCGCACGCGCCGAGGCGGCCCTCGACGGAATGCGCGACCGTCCCGATGCGCCCCGCCGGGACCGTGACGCGGCGGGGAGAGTCCGCGGCAGGCCGCGCGGAAAACGAAGCGGGGGAGGCCGAGCCTCCCCCGCGATCAGGCAGTTTCGTCGAACTACCAGCGGCCGCCGCCGCCGCC
>JAKLKT010000676.1 GCA_023150495.1 Planctomycetota bacterium | reverse complement strand
GACTGGCGCCCCGCGGGCTCCCCCCCGGAGCCCCCCCGGACCGGGAGACCCGGGCGCGCGCCCGCCCCGCCGCCCGCCCCGGAGCGCAAGAGCGCGTCGCCGCCGCGGCTGCGTCTCCGGAACGTACAATCCGCCGATGCCGTTCCCGGTTCGCAAGGCCCGCCCCGCGGACCTTGATCTCCTCGCGCCCCTGCGCGCGGCGCTCTGGCCGGACGCATCCCTTGCGGAGCACCGCGACGAGCTCGCGCGGATCCTCGAGGGCAGGCCCTTGAGCACGCTGCCCCTCGTGGCGATGGTCGCGGAGTGCGCGGGCGGGATCTCGGGCTTCGTCGAGGTCGGCCTCCGCTCCCATGCGGACGGATGCGACCCCGGCCGGCCGGTCGGCTACGTCGAGGGCTGGTTCGTCGAGCCCGCGCACAGGAGGAAGGGCGTCGGCCGCGCGCTCCTCGCCGCCGCGGAGGCGTGGTGCCGCGAGCAGGGCGCCACGGAGATCGCGTCCGACACGTGGATCGACAACGGCGGGTCGCAGCGCGCGCACGAGGCACTGGGCTTTCAGGAAGTCGACCGCTGCGTCAACTACAGGAAGCGGATCGGCGACGCGCCACACGCGCGCGGAAGGAGGAGCACATGACCGCCACGACCACCGAGATCGCGCCCGACGTCTACCGGATCTCCGTCTTCGCGGAGCCGTTCGACCTCCAGTTCAACCACTTCCTCGTGAAGGACGAGGAGCCCCTCCTCTACCACACGGGCCTCCGGGGGATGCACGCGGAGATCCGCGAGGCCGTGTCGAGGATCATCCCGCTCGCGAGCCTCCGTCACATCGGGTTCAGCCACTTCGAGTCGGACGAGTGCGGGTCGCTCCGCGAGTGGCTCGCGGCGGCGCCCGGGGCGCAGGTCGTGTGCGGCGCGGTGGGCGCGCTCGTGAGCGTCAACGACTTCATCGGCCGCGAGGCGCGCGCGCTCGCCGACGGCGACATCTTCCGGACGGGCAAGTACCGGTTCCGCTACTGCCGGACCCCCCACCTCCCCCACGGATGGGACGCGGGGGTCCTCTTCGAGGAGACGCGGAAGACGCTCTTCTGCTCCGACCTCTTCCACCAGACCGGCAACGTCGAGCCGCTCACCTCCGCCGACGTGGTCGGCCGGTCGCATAAGGCCATGAAGGAGTACCAGGCGGGCGTGCTCGCCGACTACGTGCCCTACACGCCGCTCACCGGCCGGAACCTCGAGAAGCTCGCGATGCTCAGGCCGAAGACGCTCGCGATCATGCACGGATCGAGCTTCTCGGGGGACTGCACGAAGGCGTTCGAGGACCTCCATCGCGCGTACCGCGAGGTCTTCGGGCAGGGCCTCTAGCCCTGGGCCAGGACGCGCCCGTCAGCGGGGCGCCTTCGCGAGCACCGCCAGCGCGATCCCGCCGAGGATCGCCGCCGACGCGACCGCGAGGCGGATGGTCGGCGGCTCGCCCAGCAGCGCGGTGCCCCCCAACGCGGCGAGCACGGGGACGCTCAGCTGCACCGTCGCGGCCGTGGTCGCCCGGAGCGCCGGCAACGCGGCGTACCAGATCGCATACCCGATCCCGGATGCCACCGCGCCCGACGCGATCGCGCAGAGGAGACCCGGGACGTCGAGGGATGCGCGCGTGAGCGATGCGAGGCTCAGGACCGCCGCGAACGGCACCGCGCGCACGAAGTTCCCGGCGGTCTCCCGGAGCGGGTTCCCCGAGCCCCTCCCGCGCAACGAGTAGACGCCCCACGCGACGCCGGCGGCGAGCATCAGCAGCGCACCCGCGGGCGGCGGCGCCGAGGCGCCGGGAAGGAGCAGGCCGAGGAGCCCGCCGAGCGCCAGCAGCAGGCCGCAGAGCCGCCGGGCGCCGAGGCG
>JAKLKT010000675.1 GCA_023150495.1 Planctomycetota bacterium | reverse complement strand
ATGGAGGTCTTGCCCGCGCCCGTCGGCCCGACGATCGCGACGGTCTCGCCCTTCCGCACCCTGAACGAGACGCCACGCAGCACCGGCTCGCCCTCGACGTAGGAGAAGTGGACGTCCCTGAACTCCACCTCGCCCTCGAGCCGCGCCGGCGCGAACGCGCCCGGCGCGTCGGGCTGCTCCGGGGCCTGGTCGAGGATCGAGAACACGCGCTCGCCGGCCGCGAGCGCCGCGAGCAGCACGTTGAACCGGTCGCTCATCTCGCGGATCGGGCCGAAGAAGATCTGGAGCGCGATCCAGAAGTAGGTCAGCTCCCCCAGGGAGAGCGTCCGGCCGTTGACCTCGTTCGCGGCGAGCACGAGGACCGCCGAGAGCGCGCACGTCGACGCCGAGTCGACGATGGGCCAGAAGAGGGAGAAGTTGAGGATCGCCTTGAAGTTCGCGTCGCGGAAGGCGAGGTTCCTCCGGTCGAACCGCTCCTCCATGAGCGCCTCGCGCCGGAAGAGCCGGGTCACCGGGATCCCCGTGAACGCCTCCTGCTGGAAGCCGTTGAGGCTCGAGAGACGGGCGCGCGTCTCCCGGTAGGCGACGCGCATCCTCTTCCCGAACCAGAGCGAGATGCCGACGACCGTCGGCAGCGCGGCCAGCGCCACGAGCGCCATCGTCGGGTTGAGCCAGAAGAGCACCGGCACGAGGACGATCAGCACGACGGCGTCGTGGAAGATCGCCACGATCCCCGACGAGAAGACCTCCGCGAGCGCCTCGACGTCGTTCGTGACGCGGGTGACGAGCGTCCCGACCGGCGTCTTGTCGAAGAAGCGGACGGGGAGCGCATGGATGTGGCGGAAGAGGCGCGTCCGCACGTCGGCGATGACCTTCTGGCCCGTGAGGATCGTCACCTGGAGCTTCAGGAAGTCCGCGGCCGCATAGCACCCCATGACCGCGGCGAAGACGACGACCCACCGGACGAGCGCATGGCCGTCGCGCTCGGACATCGCCTCGACCGCGCGCGCGAACGCCCCCGGCGCGCCGAGCTTCAGCCCGGCGAGGAGGACGAGCACGCCGATCGAGGCGACGAAGAGCCCGCGGTGCGGGACGATGAGCCGGAGGAGGCGGAGCGCCGTCCGCCAGTCGCCGCGCTGGATGTCGTCCGGGGGAGGCTCGAAGTCCTTCACGGCTCGATCGCCTCGATCTCCGCCTCGAGCGCCTGCGCCCGCGCGAGGCGCGCGTAGGATCCGTCGCGCGCGAGCAGCTCCGCGTGCGTTCCCCGCTCCTCGATGCGCCCCTCGCGAAGGACCACGATCAGGTCCGCGTCGCGCACCGCCGAGACGCGGTGGGCGACGACGAACGCCGTCCGCCCGGCGCGGACGCGGCGCAGGTTCGAGAGGATCTCCGCCTCCGTCCCGGCGTCCACCGCCGAGAGCGCGTCGTCGAGGATCAGCACGCGCGCGTCGGCCACGAGCGCCCGGGCGAGCGCCGCCCGCTGCTTCTGCCCGCCGGAGAGCGTCACCCCGCGCTCCCCGACGCGGGTGTCGAGCCCCTGCGGGAATCCCGCGAGGTCCGGGGCGAGGTGCGCCTCCCGGACAGCCTCCTCGACGGCCGCGGGCGGCGCGTCGGCGCGCCCGAAGGCGACGTTCTCGCGCACCGTCGCCGAGAAGAGGAACGCCTCCTGCGGAACGACGGCGATCGCACGGCGCAGGGCATCGAGGGGCAGGTCGCGGACGTCGGCTCCGTCGAGGAGGACGGTCCCCCGCGGCGGGTCGTGGAGCCGCGGCAGCAGCGAGACGAGCGTGGACTTCCCGCTGCCCGTGGGCCCGACGATCCCGACCGTGAACCCCGCGGGCACGTCCAGCGAGACGTCCCTGAGCACGGGCTCGTCGCCGTACC
>JAKLKT010000674.1 GCA_023150495.1 Planctomycetota bacterium | reverse complement strand
ACGACCTGAACACGTCGGAGGCGCTCGCCGTCCTCCACGAGCTGATGACGACGGTGAACCGGACGGGCGCGGGGGCAAAGGAGGCCGTCGCGTTCCTGTGGGATGCGGACAGGGTCTTCGCGATCCTCGACGAGCCCGAAGAGGCGCCCGACGCCGAGATCGACCGGCTGATGGCCGACCGCGAGGCGGCGCGGAAGGCGCGCGACTTCAAGAGGTCCGACGCGATCCGCGACGAGCTCTTGCAGCGCGGGATCGAGATCCTCGACACGCCGCAGGGCACCCGCTGGCGCAGGAAGTAGGGGGGGCCGGGGGGCCGGAGAGGAGAGCATCCATGGACGAGAAGAAGGCCGAGCCGTCCGTCTTTCGGGGAGCGCTCGCGGGATACGGGATCCTGACCGCCGTCGGCGTCGTCGTGGCCATCGTTCTCGCGGCGGGGGCCGGGCAGTACAAGGCGGAGCCGAGCTTCACGGTGCTCGTTTGCTCGGGAGCGCTGGGAGCGATCCTCGGCTACTCCCTCACGGTCCGACGGCGCCGCGCCATGGGCCTCGAGGGCCCGCAGGACAAGTGGGCCGCCTTCGTCACGTCGCCGCCGGGGGTCAGGATGCTCCTGATCGTGCTCGGCGGGTCGTTCCTCCTCACGCTCCTGATCCTTGTCGCCTACCGGGGCCTCACCGGCAAGGGCGGGTAGCTCCGCCTCGCGGCATGTTCGCTTTCCGCGTGCAGGGACGGCCGGCGGCGCGCGCTGGCGCCGCAGTCGGGCGGGCCTGCCACGCCGTAGCGGCGAGGCCGCGAAGGCGGGTGAGGGGGCTCCGGGGGCCTAGAATACACCCGTGACGACCGACACCCATCCGTCGATAGCTGAGCGCCAGATCGAGCTGCTGCGCGCCGCGGGCAACTCGGGGCGCTTCGCGGCGACGATGGCGATGTCGAAGGCGGCGATCCTCGCGTCCCGCGCGGCGCTCCGCCGCCTGCACCCGGAGCTGAACGAGCGGGAGATCCTCCGGCTCTGGGTTTCCCTGAACTACGGGGAGGATCTGGCGCGCAGGGTGTTCGATCGGCCGTGACCGACGCGGGCGAGATCCGCGCGGCCCTGCGCCCGGTGGTCGAGCTGCTGGAACGCATGGGTGTTCCCTACATGCTGGCCGGATCGGTCGCATCCTCCATGTACGGCGTGCCCAGGACGACGCTGGATGCGGACCTCGTGGCTCGAATCGAGGGAAGGCACGCAATGCCACTCGTGGAAGGTCTTGGAAGGGACTTCTACGCCGACCAGGAGATGATCCGGAGCGCCATCCGGAACGGCTCGTCTTTCAACCTCATCCACCAGCCGTCGATGGTGAAGGTCGACGTGTTCCCGGTCAAGCCGCGACCCTACGACGCGCATGCGCTCGACCGTCGCCGCCGGGACAGGCTCGACGACCTGGACGTGTTCGTCGCGACGCCCGAAGACGTCATCCTCTCGAAACTCGAGTGGTACGACATGGGGGGGCGTGTCTCCGAACGGCAGTGGGGCGATGTCCGCGGACTGGTTCGAATTCACCGTAGCGTGCTCGACGTTCCCTACCTTCGCCGCTGGGCCGGGGAACTCCGTATCGCCGACCTGCTCGACCGGGCGCTGGCAGAGGCCTGACGGACGCGCGTGGTAGGATGCCGGGCTTCCGAGAGGTGGCCCATGCACGACCACGAGAGGTTCGCCGACCTGCCCGGCTTTCGAGCCGACGCGTAAGCGCCGGAAGGGCTTTCCCGTCCGAGACGCGCGTGAAGCGCGGCGTGCGGGTCGTCCACGGCGACAAGCACCTGGAGGAGAAGCTCGGGAGGAGCGACCTCTGCCCGTGCGGCTCCTGGCGCCGCTTTCAAGAGCTGCTGCATGCGGGCCGGTCGCTAC
>JAKLKT010000673.1 GCA_023150495.1 Planctomycetota bacterium | reverse complement strand
GCCGCGTACCCGAGATCGAGGAGCCGCGTGCCGGCGAGAAGCCGGCTGAGCCCCTCGCCGAACGCGAGGTCCAGGGCCCCCTGCGCCCGCGCGGCGCGGACGAGGGCCCCCTCGGTTTCCCGGTTTCCATCCATTCCATACCAGCGTGCGGGACGGGACGGACAGGATCTGCGGCCGGGTTGCGTGCGCGCGTGGGTGCGCCAGCCGCTCGGCGGGCCGGCGGCGAAGGTGCAAACGACGGTCGCACCGCCATGGACGGCCTTCGCAGGTCCTCACCCCTGCTGCGAATCGAACCTGTAGAGGATGTCGGGCTCGTTCTCGGGGGGTGGGCTCATGCCGAAGCGCACCGCGCGGAACCCGCGGCGCTCGTAGAACGCGCGCGCGCGTTCGTTGCGCTGGTGCGTGTAGAGCGTGAGCCCCGCGGGCGAGAGCGCCTTCGCCTTGTCGAGGAGCCTGCTTCCGATCCCGCGGCCCTGCGCCGACGGATCGACGTAGAGCCAGCCGAGTCGCTGGCCGGCGATGGCGAGGAAGCCCACCACGCCGCGATCGTCGGCGACCCACACGTCGTTCTCGCGGGCGATCGTGGCGCGGAAGAAGCGGAGGTCCTCGTCGGCGGTGTGTCCCGCCCGAGCCTCGAGCCACGGCTGGGATGCGTCGCGCGACCGCCGCCAGAGGCGGACGACCTCCTCGATCTCGTCGTCGCGCAGGGGGCGGATCTCCATGGACGGGGCATGGTAGCCTCCGCGCGTGAAGGGAGCCTACCGGGCCGCGCTCGCCTGCGGCGTGCTTCCGCTCGCAGCCGGGACGTCGATCTTCGCGCTCTGGGTCGTCACGCGGTGGGAGTGGCTCATGCCCGCGGGTGTCTTCACTCTCTTTCTCGGCCTCGCTCTCTTCGCCGTCGGCGCGCTCGCGCTTGCCCGCTTCTGCTGGCTCGGCCTGCGGATGCCCGAGCCGCCGCCGGGGTTCTGGCGCGCCACCGCCATCGCCGCCGCGCTCCTGCTCTCGAACTTCCCGGCGGCGGGCACGATCATCTGGAAGGTCGGCGACCTCTACTCCCGCTACACGGTTGTCGTAAGGAACGAGTCAGGCAGAGCGCTCGAAGACGTCCGCATCTCCGGCGGGGGGTGCGAGGCGGTCTTCGGCACGATCGCTCCCGGAGAGGAGGAGCGGCGCTCCTTCCTGATCCAGCACGACGGACAGCTGGAGATCCACGCCGATGGCTTGGGGAGGCAGACGATCGTCGGTTACGTCACGAACTCGATGGGCGGCCACACCACGGTCACCGTCCACCCAGACGGGACCGTCACCACGACTGACCGCCCCCGGAGCCCCCCGTGATAACTTCTCCGAAGACGCATGCGCCTCAGGGTCGGGACGAGCGGATACCAATACAAGGAATGGAAGGGGCCCTTCTATCCGGAGGACATGAAGGAGGCGGGCATGCTCGCGTACTACGCGGAGCGGCTCGACGCCTGCGAGATCAACAACACCTTCTACCGGATGCCGAAGCCGGAGACCGTGCGGAAGTGGGCGGGGCAGACGCCGGACGCGTTCCGCTTCTGCCTCAAGGCGCCGCAGCGGATCACGCACGTGAAGCGGCTCGCGGACGCGGCGGAGGACACCGCGTTCTTCGTCGCGAGCGCGAAGGAACTCGGTGGCAAACTCGGCCCCTCGCTCTTCCAGCTGCCACCGTACCTCAAGAAGGGGGCGGACCGGCTGCGCGAGTTCCTCGCGCTCCTGCCCGGCGGGTTCCCTGCGGCGTTCGAGTTCCGGCACGACTCCTGGTTCGACGAGGAGATCTTCGGGATCCTGCGCGAGCGGGGGGCGGCGCTCGTGATCGCCGAGGACGAGGAGAAGGCGGCGCCGCTCGTCGCGACCGCCCCGTTCGGGTACCTGCG
>JAKLKT010000012.1 GCA_023150495.1 Planctomycetota bacterium | reverse complement strand
GGACGCGTTCGAGAGCGCCCAGCTCTCGAAGGAGCGCGCCGAGGCGCTCAAGCGCCAGCTCCGGACGCTGGCGGACCGGCTCTACGCCGAGGGCGACCTGGTCAACGCGCGCGAGCAGTACCGCCGGATCCTCCTCGTCGACCCGAAGGACGAGGAGGCACGCAAGAGCTTCCAGCGCCTGTCGCAGGAGCTCGGCGAGCGCGTCCCGACCGTCGAGGAGGTCGTCGAGAGCGAGGCCAACGCGGTCGAGGCGCGCCAGCAGCAGACGGTCGTCGAGCTGAACCGCCGCCTCCACGAGGCGAAGATCGCGGAGCAGGGCGGCGACTACGACACCGCGATCCGCAAGTACGAGGAGATGGTGAACATCCTCGCCTGGTACCGCTACCAGGCCGACCTCCCCGTCACGACCGAGCAGGCCCGCGCCTACCTCGAGCGCGCGAAGCAGCAGCGCGACCTCGACGCGTCGCGCAGGAAGGCGAAGGCGATCGAGGAGATCCAGAAGGAGCAGGACCAGGCTCGCGCCCGCGACCAGGCCGAGGAGCGCCGCAGGATGACGGTCTTCCTCGAGCAGGCGCAGGACGCGTACGACCGCGGCGAGTACGAGCTCGCGATCGCGAACGCGGAGAAGGTGCTCGCGATCGACCCGCGCAACGAGTCGGCGATGAAGCTCGTCCAGATCGCGAAGGAGACGAAGTACGTCGCGGAACGGACCGAGATCCGCGAGCAGTTCCGCGACCAGTGGCGCAGCGCGATGGAGGAGCTCGAGTTCGCCTCCGTGCCGCACCCGGAGATCCTCAACTTCCCGTCGAACTGGGACGAGATCTCGCGCCGGCAGCCGAAGGGCGGCACGCGCGCGATCGCGGCGCCCGATCCGCGCAAGGACCAGATCCTCAACACGCTCGGCGGCACCCGCGTCTTCGCGATCGACTGGAAGGCCGGTGACGTCACGCTCAGCAGCGCGATCTCCTACCTGCGCAGCGTGACCGGCCTCAACTTCGTCCTCTCCCAGAAGATCAAGGAGGAGAAGGCCGACGCGGAGGTCGTCCTCAAGGTCGACAACGTGAGCGTCGCCCAGGTCCTCGACCTCATCACCGAGCCGAACGAGATGGCGTGGAAGGTGAGGATGGGCGTGGTGATGATCCTCGCGAAGGACGAGGCGATCGAGAAGCCCGTCCTCCAGTTCTACGACGTCAAGGATCTCGTCGCGAAGATCCAGGACTTCCCGGGCCAGGAGATCAACCTGGTGCCGTCGAAGTACCAGCCGCCCGAGGCGGAGGAGGCCCCGGAACCCACGTCGCCCTTCGAGATCGACTCCCTGATCGAGGTGATCAAGCAGACGATCGATCCGACGGCCTGGGAGATCGAGGGCACGGCGATCGACCCGAAGAACGGCGTGCTCGTCGTCCGGCAGATCCCGGAGGTGCACGGCAAGATCGGCCAGTTCCTCTCCGACCTCCGCAAGAACACCGGCGTCCTCGTGAACATGGAGGTCCGCTTCCTGCGCGCCGAGGACCGCTTCCTCCGCGACGTCGGCGTGGACATCCGCGGCCTCGGCGACGACACGGGCGGCGTGGGCGCCCCCGGCCTCGGCGCCGCGACGCCGTTCGACGACAGCTTCTTCGGCTCGCCGGCGAACCCGCAGAACTCGCCGCCGGGCGTGATCCCCGAGCCCTCCTCGATCGGCACCCGGAACAGCCCCGGCATCTTCTACGGGGACGGGCAGGACGGGGAGTACAAGGGCCGCGTCGAGAACCTGCTCGACTTCGCCCTCCAGTTCGACGAGCGCGGCCGCGCGACGCAGTCCGCGGCGCTGACGGGCACCCGGGGCGACAACTCGGGCGGCCTTTCGCTCCAGCACGTCTTCCTCGACGACACCCAGATCGAGGTCATCCTCCGCGCGGTCGAGAAGAACCAGCGCATCGAGGAGATCGCCGCGCCGCGGCTCACGGTGTACGACACGCAGCGCGCGAACGTGTCGATCATGACGCAGAACTCCTACGTCCAGGACTTCGACGTGGAGATCGCGCAGGCCGCGGCGATCGGCGACCCGATCGTCCAGACGATCCGCGACGGCATCATCCTCGACGTGAAGCCGATCGTCTCCGCGGACCGGCGCTTCATCACGATGGAGCTGCGCCCGACGGTCGCCGACCTCGTGCGCCCGATCCCGACGTTCCTCACGTCCCTCGCGACCGGTCCGCCGGTCGTCATCCAGGTGCCGGAGATCGCGATCTCGCGCGTCCGCACCACCGTCACCATGCCGGACGGCGGCACCCTGCTGCTCGGCGGCATCAAGTTCTTCAAGGACGTCCAGGCCGAGTCGGGCGTCCCGATCCTCTCGAAGATCCCGGTCGTGAGCTTCTTCTTCACCCGCAAGGCCAAGCTGATCCAGCGGTCGAACCTGCTGATCCTCATCAAGGCCCTCGTGGTGATCCCGGAGGAGCACGCGGGCGGGCTCGGGATCCAGTAACGGTTTCGCGACACCATGCGGGGGGGCGGTCCGGAAGGGCCGCCCCTTCGCCGTTGACGCGTCCCCCGGGCGCGGTAGGATCTGGGTGTTCCCCCTGCCGCGCGATCGTCCTGCCGATCGTGCCCGCTCCGCCCGGATGTCGCTTGCCCGTTCGCATTGACTCCGTCTTCCACCCGCGTAAACTCTCACCCCGCCGGTCCGCGTGGGCGCGGTCGGGATGCGCGAGAGCAGTACCGGCCGGGCACGATTCCGAGGGCGACCGGGCTGCCGGAGTGAACTCATGACATTGCGCCGGATTGCCGTCTTCCTTCTCCTCGCCCAGATCGCCCGGGCCGACACCACGGAGGATCTCGAGTTCGCGACCCGCCTCGCGGGGCGAGGCCTCGAGGAAATGGCGTTCGAGATCCTCGACAAGCTCGAGAAGAGCTCCGACCCCAATGCCGCGCGCGCGGGGCGCTACGGGAAGGCGGCGCTCCAGCGCGGCCAGGCCACGGCCAAGCGGACCCGGTACCTCCGGGATCTCGAGGAGGGCATCCCGCCGCGGGTGACGCGCGAGGAGGTGCTCGCCGCGTACGCCGACGCGAAGCCGAAGATCGAGGACTTCGTCGCGAACCGCCCCGACAACATCGACGCGCGGTTCCTCCTCGCGGCGCTCCTCCAGGAGTACGCCGAGTTCCTCACCGGCAAGGACTACCCCGAGTCGATGGCCGCGCAGCGAGAGCAGCTCGTGACCGACAACTCGGCCGAGGCGGACAAGCTCTTCCAGGCGGCGATCGGGCACTACGACGAGGTCGTGAAGCGCATGTCGACCGCGCTCCAGGGGAAGGACCCCGATCTCACGGACCCGAGCTACCAGCAGCTGACGCAGGCGCAGTACCAGGCCGCGAACGCGGCGCTGCGCCTCGCGCTGCTCCACCCGAAGGGCCCCAAGTTCAACTTCAACTCGGAGGCGGCGATCGAGAAGCTCGACGCCTTCCTCGGGGAGCACTTCGAGGAGCTCCACGGCGCCTTCGCCATGCGCGACCTGGGCGTCATCAACTTCGAGCGCGGCGTTCGGCTCGGCCAGCGCGACGACATGGAGACGGCGGCGAACTACTTCAAGGAGCTCTTCACGCGCGTGCCGGAGGATCCCACCGTGAAGGACACCTCCGACGTGATCGGGCAGGCCTTCTACTGGTACGCGCGCGCGTGCAACGCGCTCGCGCGAGGGGAGGGCGCCCTCGGCAAGCCCCAGCCCGCCTGGTTCGACAGCACGTTCACCGTCGCGGCCCAGCTGCGCGAGAAGCTCAAGATCGACTCCAAGAACCCGTGGGCGCTGAAGGCGCTGCTCCAGGTGGCGGACGCGTACGCGGCGCAGAACCGGCTCAAGGACGCGGTGGCGGTCGCGGGCGAGGTGCTCGCGTCGGCGCGCACGACCGGCCAGAGGCAGATCGGGAGGGACGCGACGGACCTCCTCACGCCGCTGGTCGGGCGCGTGGCGGACGCCGGCGTCCTCGACGCGTCGCTCCTCTTCGAGATGGGCGAGGCGCTCTCGGCGCAGGGGCGCACGGCCAACGCGATCGCCTTCTACGAGAAGGCGGTCGCGTCCGCCACGACGGACGAGGACCGCCTGAAGGTGGGCTACCCCGGCCTCGTCCGCATCGCGCGCGAGTACCGGAAGGACCGGCGGAACTTCGCGGCGGCCGAGGTGGCGGGCCGCGTGGTCGCCGACTACGTCAAGGACGCCGACAGGAACGAGCTCTCGGACTTCGGCGGCACGGCGGCCGACGCGTGCAACCTCGCGCGCCTCGCCTGGAAGGAGATCGCGGACGCCACGAAGCGGCCGCAGGACGACACCGAGTACAAGAGGGTTCGCGACCTCTTCGTGAAGGAGTTCCCCGGGCATCCGGAGAACAGCGACCAGGCGTTCGCGGCGGCCCGCGAGATGCTCGCCAAGGGACAGTACGACGAGGCGGCCGGGAAGCTCGCGGACATCCCCACCTCCTCGCGCAACTACTGGCAGGCGCAGCGCATGGTCCCCGGCTGCTACCGGCAGCTCGCGATCGACGAGAAGGACCCGGCGAAGTCGAAGGCGTGGCACGAGAAGACGCTCGCCGCCGCCCAGAACCTCGTCGCGCTCGCGGCCAAGGGCGCCGCGGACGATCCCCAGGTCGCCTCGTCGCGGCAGACCGGCGACCTCTTCGGGGCCCTCTCGCTCGCCTCGCTCGGGCGCTGGCCGGAGGCGCTCGCCGCGATCGACGCCTACCTGTCGCGCTACGGCGACCCGCTGATCCAGCGTGGCGCCGAGTTCGTGGTGAAGATCGATGCCCACCTCGCGCTGAAGCAGCTGCCCGAGGCCGAGGCGGCGCTCGCGGCGATGCTCAAGCGCGCGCCCCCGGGCCCCCCGACGCGCTACGCAAGCTACGGCGTGTTCAAGGCCCTCTTCGAGGCCTACCAGAAGCTCGAGGCCGGGCCGGAGCGCGTCTCGATGGCGGGCCGCGCGGCGGCGATCCTCGAGGGGTGGCTCGAGACCCAGAAGGACGTCGGCTGGGACCTCCGCTACCGCCTCGGGCAGGTGCTGTTCGATGCCCAGCGGTGGGGGGATGCCGCGGAGGCCTTCGAGGCGGCGGCCGGGCTCGCGCCGGACGACCGGAGGCAGCAGCTCACGCTCTCCGCCGCGGAGGCGAAGTACCAGCAGTCGCAGACCGCGACGGACGTGTCCGCCCAGGACAAGGTCGTCATGCTCGCGAAGGTCCGCGACCTCTTCACCGACGTCCTCATCCCGCCGGACCCGAAGGACCCCGAGAAGAAGGAGCAGCTGAAGGTCCTCCACGCCCTCGCGAACCCGGCGGGCTATCCGACCCGTGAGACCTTCGACCGCGTGAAGAAGATGCCGCGGGCGATCTACGTCGCCGCGCAGATCTACGCCAAGTCGTCGCCCGCGGGGATCGACGGCCGCTACCTCGCGATCCGGCTCATCACGCTGCTCCACGAGTTCACGATCCCCTCGCCGCAGCCGGGGAAGGCGCATCTCGACGAGTTCATCCCGATCTGGTGGGACGGCGCGGAGCTGAAGCTCAGGACCTATCTCGCGATCGCGCAGTCGGGCACCGGCGCGAAGGAGAAGGAGCAGGCGGGGCTCGGGCTCGGCTACGCCCGGAAGCTCTCGTACGAGAACCCGAAGATGGACGGGCCCCAGCGCGTGGCCGCCGTGGCGGCGCTCGAGGCGCAGTTGAAGACGCTCGCGCCCAAGTGAGGAGGAAGCTGATGAGGCGTTTCGGCACGTGCACGGCGGTCGCCCTCGCGGCCCTCCTCGGGGGCGTCGCGGGCGCGCAGGAGATGCTCGAGTACGCGGAGGCCGACGGGACCGTGAAGACGGCGCCCGTCGACCGCGTCAACAAGGAGGACGAGAAGGACTTCAGCGCCCGCATCCTCGTCGGCGGCCGCCCGCGCCGGCTCGACATCCCGTCGCGCCGGGTGGTGTCCTTCCGCCGGGGCGACGCGGACGCCGAGAACCAGTGGTCGAAGCGGCTCGCGACCGGCCGGCGCCTCTTCTCCACCGGCCAGCTCGCGACCCAGGCGACGCCGCCGGTGCCGGGTGCCGAGGAGACGTTCGAGAAGATCTCCTACTCGATGGAGAAGGGGCTCCCCGGGGAGGAGGCCGAGTACCAGGCCCTCCCGTGGCACAACGAGTACGCCCTCTTCTACCTGATCGAGACCCGTTACCAGATGGGCCTCCAGGGCGACAAGACGAAGTTCGCCCAGGCGCTGGCGAGCGTCGAGGAGTTCCGGGCGCGGTCGGCCAAGAAGCCCCCGGCGACGATCGACTGGGATGTCCCGGCCGAGAAGGGGACCACGCGGAAGGCGAAGGTCTACTGCTGGGGCGACAGCCGCCTCCTCCCGCATGTCCTCCTCCTCGAGGCGAGGATCCTCGCGGCGCAGGGCGAGAAGGACAAGGCGCTCGCGGCCTTCGACGCCGTCATCGAGCGCGCCAAGAAGCCGGAGTCGCCGCCTACGCTCCTGACGGAGGCCTTCGTCGCGAAGGCCGAGTTCGAGGCGGCCGGGCAGCCGAGCGAGCAGCAGGAGGGCATCTTCCGCGCGGCCGGCAGCACGCTGTCCGGCCTCGCGCGGACCCAGCCGGACGAATACGGCAAGCAGGTCGTCACCCGCGCCGCGAACCGGTCCCTGCTCCGGGGAGCCGACCTCCTCCGGGAGAGCGCCGAGCAGCAGAAGGTCACGTGGGACACCCCGCTCGCCCGCTACCAGCAGCTCCAGGCGGGGGAGGGGCAGAAGGACCCGGCCGTCCGGCTCGGCGCGCAGGCCGGGATCGGCGCGTGCCTCGTCGAGAAGGGGCAGGGGGAGACGGCCTACAAGGCCCTGCTCCCCGTGGTGGTCGGCGGCGAGGCGGAGCCGGAGCGGACCGCTCTTTCCCTCTACTACATCGGGAGGGCCGCGAAGCTCTTCGGCGACGAGATCGACCGGCAGGGGGGGAAGGGCGACATGCTGCGAGCCGAATCGGAACGGTGGTGGAGCGACCTCAAGGCCAGGTACCCCACTTCCCGCTGGGCAGAAAAGGCCAAATAGACGTAGAATTCCGCGCTTGCGCCGGGCCGCGGCCCGACGCACGCGCAAGAAAGTCTCGACGAAAGGAGTGGACGCTCATGAAGGCCATGCGTATGGCCGCGGTGGCGCTGATCGCGATCGCCGCGCTCGGTTTTCTCGCCTCACCGGCGCTCGCGCAGGCACCTGCGGCGGAGGAGCCGGCCCCCAGCTGGTTCGACTCGTACGTGGCGGCCGGCGGCTGGTGCGGCTGGGTCATCGTGTTCCTGTCGTTCGTCGGCCTCGCGCTGATGATCGAGCACGCCGTCAACATCAAGCGGGACAAGATCGTCCCGCCGCAGCTGATCGACGAGATCGAGGGCATGTTCGAGAACGAGGAGTACCAGGAGGCGCTCGAGCTCTGCGAGGCGGAGCCGAACTTCCTCACGAACATCCTCGCGGCCGCCCTGCCGAAGATCAACCAGGGCTTCGACACGATGAAGACCGCGATGGCGGACGTGGCCGAGGAGGAGGCGATCAAGCTCCAGCAGAAGATCAGCTACCTCTCGCTCGTCGGCAACGTGTCGCCGATGCTCGGCCTCTTCGGCACGGTCACGGGCATGATCTCGGCCTTCCAGACGATCGCCCGCGTCGGCGCGGCCGTCACCCCGGCCGACCTCGCGGACGGTATCGCGGTCGCGCTCGTGACGACGTTCCAGGGGCTGCTCGTGGCGATCCCGTGCACGGTCGGCTTCTTCATCTTCCGCAACAAGGTGGTGCGGGTCGTGCTCGAGATCAACGCCATCGCGGACGAGTTCGTGGAGCGCTTCCGCGGAAAGTAGCGTGACCCGTCCCCGCGCGAACCCGTCGACCAGGAGGCAAAAATGAGTGCAGCGAGCGACATGCAGGGCGATGAACAATGCGCCATGAACATGACGCCGATGATCGACTGCGTGTTCAACCTGCTGATCTTCTTCATGCTGATCAGCGACCTGAACCAGAAGGACCTGGTTGAGCTCACCCTCCCCGTCGCCTACATGGCGGAGGAGGACAAGGGGCAGGAGGAGGACGATCGCGTCATCCTCAACGTGGACAAGTACGGCCAGCTCATGTGGAAGCAGAAGAACGTGAGCCTCGAGGAGCTGGGCACGATCCTCCAGAACGCCCGCGACCGCTACGAGATCAAGATGAAGCAGCAGAACAAGTCCGGGCTCGAGGCGCTGCCGGGCGGCGGCATGGCGTCGAAGCTCTACGTGCTGCTGCGGGCGGACAAGGACACGCCATGGCAGCACGTCCAGTGGCTCATGACGATCATGGCGGAGCAGAAGCTCTACAAGCTCCAGTTCGCGACGAAGAAGTTCCGCGACGGCAACTACAAGGACGACGCGGAGGCGACGGCGCTGGACGCCCGCACCCAGAAGGAATACCTGGCGGGCTCGAAGGGGGGGCAGTAACCATGTCGATGGAGAGCCTGAAGAAGGAGCTCCAGGCCCCGATGGAGATGAACATGACGCCGATGATCGACGTCTCGTTCCTCCTGATCATCTTCTTCATCTGCCTTCCCATGAAGGCGCTCGAGGGCAAGATCCAGGCGTTCCTCCCGACGGACAAGGGCATCAACCCGACCCCGACCGAGCCGCCGCTCGAGATCAAGGTGAGCGTCCACATCGTCGCGCGCGGCGAGCAGGCCCAGATCTACCCGCCGATGCCGCCGGCGGGCATCACGGATCAGGTGCCGCGGTCGACGCAGAACGTGCCGACCATCTTCCGGTTCAAGATCGGGAACGACGAGACGGACGACCTGCGCGCCGTGTACGACTACATCAAGAAGGCGTACGCGGCGGTCAAGGACACGCCGAACGCGAAGATCACGGGCGAGATCAAGGCGGGCCACAAGGTCCCGCACAAGTTCGTCGTCGCCGTGCTCAACAAGTTCGCCGAGGCGGGGATGGAGAAGGTCGACTTCTACGGCACGGCCATCCCGCCGAGGAACCTGAGGCAGGCGAAGTTCCTGCCGTATCCGCTGAAGAACTACGAGACCGCAGACTGACCCGTGTCCACTCCGGACCAACCTGGGGCGGCCCCGCGGGGCCGCCCTTTTCTTTGGGCCGCGCTCGCCGCCGGCGCGCTCGCGGCCACGTGGGCGATCCTCCGGCCGCCGCCGCCCCGGAGCGTCCTCGTCATCACGGTCGATACGCTCCGCGCGGACGCTCTCGTCCCCGAGGACATGCCCGCGGCGCTCGACGCGGCGCGGCGGGGCACGCGGTTCACGAGGGCCCGCACGCCCGCGCCGCTCACGCTTCCCGCGCACGCGACGATCCTCACGGGCGTGCTGCCGCCGGCGCACGGCATCCGCGACAACACGGCCGCGCCGATCCCGGAGCCCGCCGCGCGCCCCTACTCGCTCCTCGCCGAGGAGTTCAAGGAGGCGGGCTACGCGACCGCGGCGTTCGTCGGGAGCGGCGTCCTCGACCCGCGCTACCGCTTCGACAGGGGCTTCGACACCTACCGCCATCCGCCCGCGCCGGCCCCCGGAGCCCCCTCCTTTCCGGAGCTCGATGCGAAGGAACAGGCGAAGCGCGTGCGGGACTGGCTCTCCGCCCGCCCGAAGGAGCGACCCTTCTTCCTCTGGGTCCACCTCTGGGACCCGCACGCGCCCTACCGCCCGTACGACGGCGACGAGCGGCGCGCGGGCACCGACGCGGGCGACCCGGACGCGCTCCGGTACAGGGGCGAGGCGAGGCGGGTCGACGCGGCGATCGAGGAGATCCTCGCGCTCGTGGACGGGAGCGCGACCTTCGTCGTGATCACGGCCGACCACGGCGAGTCGCTCGGGGAGCACGGCGAGGCGACGCACGGGCACCTCTGCCACGGCGCCACGATGGACGTGCCGCTCCTGCTCCTCGGGCCCGGCGTGCCGGCAGGCGGGGAGGTGGAGCGCGTCGCGGGGCTCGAGGACATCGCGCCGACGCTCCGGCGCCTGTGCCGGCTCGAGGCGCGCGACGGCGACGGCTTCGATCTGCTCTCGCTGCCGGAAGAGAGGGTGCACGCGGGAGAGAGCCTCATGGACCACAGGCTCTACCGCTGGGCGCAGCAGTCGGTCGCGTTCGACGGGCGATTCGCGCTCCTCGACGGCGGCCCGCGCGTCGAGCTCTACGACCGGGGCCAGGACAGGGGCGAGATCTCGCCGCTCCCGGACGCGACCGCGCGGCCCGAGTTCGAGCGGCTCGACCGGGCGCTCCAGGCGTACCGCGACCGGCGGGGGCCCCTCGGGAGGGGCACGGAGCTCCCGTCGGCGCCGGTCTACTACGGGATCCCGTTCGTGCCGCAGGCCGACTTCCTGCCGGTCGCCGAGAACCGGAAGCTCAGGGACGTGCGGTCGTCGCTGCCCTCGGCCGCGCTGCTCGATCGCGCCAGCACCGCGATCCACGCCGGGGGGCAGGAGCTCATCCGGGCCTTCCTCGGGCCGCTCGAGGCGATGGAGCGGGACGACGGGGGGAACCCGGCGCCCTGCCTCGTCCGGGGCCGCGCGCTCCTCGCGCTCCGGGACCCGCAGGGGGCCGTCGCGGCCCTCGAGGAGGCCGTCCGCCGGGGCTACGACAACGCGGACGTGGACCGCCTTCTCGAGAAGGCGGCGGGGGATGCGGGGGATCCGGCGGCCCTCGAGCGGGTCCGGACGAGGATCGCCGCGCGGGAAAAAACGGCCCGGTGACCCGGCCGTGACAGCCTCCGGTTGAGGTAGCGGGCGTCGCTTCCGGGCCCTATTGAACGCCCGGAGGCGTTCGGGTACTCTCCCGCGTCCGTTCCCAGGGCAGGGAGCGGAGCAGATAGGGCATTACGGCAAGAAGCGAAGCGGGACCCCCGTGGGCAACGGGTCCCGGTCGAGGGGCGAGCCCTCGACGAAAGGGCACACGATGAAGAGCGAACGTCGCGGCATCTTCCTGACGATCCTCGCCGCATTCCTCGTCGCGATCCTCCCGGCCTGCAAGGCCTCGAAGAAGGAGGAAGCGGCTCCGCCGACCGAGGCGCCGCCTGCCGAGGCTCAGCCCGAGGCGGAGAGGGCGCTCGATACCGCCGAGATGGACCGGCAGGCGAAGACCGAGTGGGAGGCCGTCATGTACGGCCAGCACATGGAGCTGGCCCGGCAGTACCGGAACGCGCTCGAGCTCGACCGCGCTCTCGCGGAGGTCGACCACGCGCTCGGGTACCGGCCCTCGTCCGACGAGGCCTCCCGCCTGCGCGGCGAGATCATGCGCCTCATGGGCGATCGCGCCGGCGAGACGCGGACGGTGATCGACGACCAGTTCGAGGCCTTCAACGTCAAGCGCGAGGAGCAGAAGGTCGCGGTGCGCCGCCTGATCGGCGAGGGCCGCCAGGCGATGGACGCGAAGGACTTCGCCGCCGCGGACGAGTCGTTCGAGCGCGCCCTCTTCATCGTGAGCTCGGCGAAGCTCTCGCCGCTCGGCATGGACGACCAGCTGGCCCAGCTGGGCTCCGAGGCGGAGGCCGGCAAGAAGGACCTCGAGCGCCGCATGGCCGAGGCGGAGGCGGAGCAGGAGAAGCGCGACACGGCGGCCGCGCTGAAGCAGGTCGCCGAGATCGAGGAGAAGCAGCTCATGGAGGCGCGCGAGCGCCGGGCGAAGATGCTCTCGTCCGCGATCGACGCGTTCAACCGCGAGGACTTCGACCTCGCCGAGAACTACGCCCAGCAGGTCCTCCGCGAGGAGCCGGACAACACGGTCGCGCACGACCTGCTCGAGAACGCCCGCCGCGCCCGCCACAAGAACGTCAACGAGGACTACCTGCGCGAGCTGAAGGACTCCTTCCGCCGCTGGCAGGTCGACATCGAGCAGACGAAGGTCCCGTCGACGAAGATCCTCTCCTGGCCGTCCCAGAGCTTCTGGGACAAGATCAGCATCGTCCGCGCGATGCGCGACGTCGGCGGCGGAGGCCGCGAGATGACGCCCGAGGAGGCGGCGGTCCTCAACACGCTCAACACGCGGACGATCTCGCTGCCCTTCGAGGGCACCCCGTTCCCGCAGGTGGTCGACTACCTGTCGGCCTCGTGCGGCGTCAACTTCGTCATCGACCCGCGCGCCCGCGAGGAGCTGGACGCGGCGGAGATCACCCTCCAGGCGGACAGCGTCACGGTGAAGGACGGCATCGACCTGATCCTGATGCAGGTGTCGGCCGAGGGCGCGATCGTGACCCAGATCACGGGCAACGTGGTCCGGTTCCTCAAGAAGGAGAACGTCCAGAAGGACATGACCCTGCGGATCCACCCGGTGGCCGACCTGACCCTCGGGCTCACGGACTTCATCCCGCCGCAGATCACGCTCGTCGGCGTGGACGAGGACTCCGAGGCGCCGCTCTTCGGCGGCCAGGCCGAGGAGGCGCCGCAGCCCTACGGCACGATCGAGGAGCTCCAGGAGCTCGTCCGGACCTCGGTCGCGCCGACCGCGTGGGAAGAGGGCGCCCAGATCACGCCGCAGGGCAAGAACCTGGTCGTCTACGCGCCGCCCGAGGTGCAGAACCAGGTCGCGCAGTTCCTCGACGACCTCCGCGCGTTCGCGGGCATCGTCATCACGATCGAGTCGCGCTTCCTGACCGTCAGCGACAACTTCCTGCGCGACCTCGGCGTCGACATCCGCGGAACGGGCGGCTCGAACGGCGGCCCGCTGGCCGTGCTCGACGACGTGACGAACGGCCTCGTGAACAACGCGTCGGCCGGGTTCGACAACAGCGGCCCCGGCGTCGGCGGCGGCGGCGCGGCGCTGTCCCCCTCGAGCGGCATCTACTTCAACGACGGCAGCGACGGCGACTTCCGCGGCCGCACGGAGAACATCTTCACGAACCCGCTCGGCAACGTGCTCTCGGCCCTCGGCGGCGGCACGTTCGCGATGACCTACCTCGACGACATCGCGCTGACCGTCATCGTCCGCGCGACGGAGAAGACGGCGCGGGCCCGCGAGCTGACGGCCCCGAGCCTCACGGTCTACAACACCCAGCGCGCGAACATCACGGTCGTCAACCAGATCAGCTTCATCGAGGACTTCGACGTCGAGGTCGCGCAGACCGCGTTCATCGCCGACCCGGTGATCGGCGTCATCCAGGACGGCCTCACGCTCGACGTGCGGCCGACGGTCAGCAACGACCGCCAGTTCATCACGCTGGAGCTGCGGCCGACGATCGCGGACGTCGTCACGCCGATCGAGACCTTCCAGACCCTCCTCGGCGCGGCCATCGCGCTCGGCGCCGCGCAGAACCCGGTGACGATCCAGCTCCCCGAGCTGGACCTGAAGGTGGCCGAGTCCACGGTCCGCATCCCGGACCGCGGCTCGATCCTGCTCGGCGGGCTCAAGGACATCAGCGTCCAGGACGCGAAGTCCTCCTCGCCGATCCTCGGCAACATCCCGATCCTCTCCTTCCTCTTCAGCCGCCAGGGCAAGTCGGAGGAGATCGAGCACCTGATGATCATCATCACCGCGACGATCACCGACCTGCAGGAGGCCGCCGAGAACCTGCGCGGTTGATCCCGTTCCTGAGCTAACCTAGGGGCCCCGGCGACGTGCCGGGGCCCTTCGCTTTCCATGGCCATCCGCGCGGTCCTGTTCGACATCGACGACACGCTCTTCCCGACGACCAAGTTCGCCGGGCGGGCGCGCCGCCGGGCCGTCGACGCGATGGTCCACGCGGGGCTCGACGTGGACCCGGAGGCGGCCTACCGGGAGCTCGAGGAGGTCGTCCGCGAGTTCTCGAGCAACTACGGCCACCACTTCGACAAGCTCGTGCTGCGCCTGGCGGCGCGCCTGAGGCCGGGGGTGCATCCCGCGATCGTGATCGCCTCGGGCATCTGCGCCTACCACGCGGCGAAGGAGCACATCCGCCCCTACCCGGACGCCGTCCGCGCGCTCGCGGCGCTCGGCCAGACCGACCTCTGCCGGGGCGTCGTGACCAACGGCCTCACCGTGAAGCAGGCGGAGAAGCTCGTGCGGCTCGGCCTGGAGCGCGCCTTCAGCCCCAACGCGATCTTCATCAGCGAGGAGCTGGGCGTCGCGAAGCCCCATCCGAAGATCTTCTCGATCGCGTGCGAGAGCCTCGGCATCCGGCCCTCCGAGGCGGTCTACGTCGGCGACCACCCGGCAAGGGATGTCGATCCCGCGCACGAGGCGGGCCTCGTCACCTGCCTCCGCCGCGGCGAGGGCCGGCACGGCGAGGCGGCGGCGCAGCACGAGCCCGACATCGCGGTGGACACGCTCGACGAGCTGATCGCCGTGCTGAAGGAGCGGTACCGCGTGCCCATCCCGGCGTGAAGCTGACGGTCATCCTGCCCTTCTACGACGAGGCGGCGCTCCTGCCGTCCGTGCCGGATCTCCTCGTCCGCGTGCGGCAGGCGCTCGATGGCCACGACGTGCGGCTGCTCGCGATCGACGACGGATCGACCGACGGGACCGGGCCGCGCCTCGACGCGATCCCGGGCCTCGATGTCGTCCACCACCCGCGGAACCGCGGCGTCGGCGCCGCGATGGCGACCGGCATCGGGAACGCGACCGGCGACGCGGCCCTCGTCTTCGACCCCGACGAGGCGTACTCGCCCGACATCCTCCCGCGGCTCGTCGCCGCGCTCGACAAGGCCGACATCGCGACCGCCTCCCCGTACCACCCGGACGGCGGCGTCGACGGCGTCGGCGCGTTCCGCCTCCTCCTCTCGCGCGCGGCGTCGCTCCTCTACCGCCTCCGCACGAAGGCGCCGCTCAGGACCTTCACGTGCGCGGTGCGTGCCTACCGTCTCCCGGCCGCGAGAGACCTCCTCCCTGCCCCGGAGGACTTCACGGCCGCCGCGTACCTCCTCGCGAAGGCGGTCGCCCTGGGCATGCGCGTCGTCGAGGTGCCGGCCCGTCTGCGCGTCCGCCGCGCCGGCCGGAGCAAGATGCGCATCCTCCGTACCGCCCGCGCCCACCTGAGGCTGCTTCGTGACCTGTCCGTGACCCCCCCCGGTCACCGTTAGCCGCCGTGAGGGTCGTCACGATCCCCGCCACGGGGGAGAGCTTCGATCTCGACCGGCCGGGCGCCGTCGCGAAGTGGAACCGCGCGCTCAACCGGCGCTACGCGATGGAGAACCTCCGCGGCCACGGGAACCCGGTCGTCCGCCGGATCGAGCGCCGGCGCCGCCGGAGCCTCGCGGCGCTGGTGCCGCCCTTCGACCGGGCGCTCGACCTCGGGGCGGAGGACGGGAGCCTCGCCGCGGAGTGGCGCGGCAAGGGGCGCTTCACGATGCTCCTCGATCTCGACGCCGCCATGCTGCGGAAAGGGGGGGCTCCGGGGGCCGCGGCGGATGCGACGTGCCTTCCGATCCGGGGCGGCTCCTTCGACGTGGTCGTCCTCTCCGCGATCCTCGAGCACGTCGTGGAGCCGAGGGACGCCGTCGCCGAGGCCGCCCGCGTGCTACGGCCCGGCGGCCGCCTCGTCGCGTACGTCCCGTGGGACACGGCGGTCGTCTGGCTGAAGCGCTGGGCGCGCCGGCTGCGCCTCGGCCTCGGCGCGCTCGCCGAGGGCCAGGCGCCCGGGCATCTCCGCACCTTCGACCGCGTGAGCCTCCGGCTCCTCTTCGCGCCCTTCGCGCGCGAGGTGCGCATCCGCCTCGACCCTCTCTCGCTCGGCTACTACGTCGAGGCGCTCGTCTGATGTGCGGGATCGCGGGGACGCTCGCCGGCGCGCCCGGCACCGTGGAGGGCATGCTCGACCGGCTCTCGCACCGCGGGCCGGACGGCCGCGCCGCGGCCGACGGGCGGCTCTCCCGCCTCGGCTGCGCGCGGCTCTCGAT
>JAKLKT010000672.1 GCA_023150495.1 Planctomycetota bacterium | reverse complement strand
GCCCGAGGTGCAGTTCCACCGGCACGACCGGCTGAAGCTCTCGCTGGCGCTCCTCGTCGGGGTCGCGCTCGCCTACGCCGTCACCTTCCTTGAACACGGGATGCACGGGGTAGAGTAGGCGGGTGCACCGGATCGGGGACATCCGCGACTGCCTCCTCGAGTGGGTCCGTCGGGGCAGCTCTGCCGAGGCCGCGGCGTGGCTCGAGGGGCAGTGCAAGTCCCTCGCGGAGGGCGCGCCGGCGCGGGTGCTCTTCCTCGACTTCTCGGGCGCGCTGCGGAGGACCGGGAAGGCGCCGCTGCGCCTCTTGCCCGAGGACCTCGCGCGCGCGGACCGGCTGCGGCCCGCGTGGAACCCGGCGGCGTGGACGACGGACCAGGCGGCCCGGATCGCGCTCGTGCTCTCGTGGCCCGCCGCGGACGCGAGCGCGTACGTCGCGACGCTCGACCAGATCTTCCAGTCCGCCGACCTCGGCGAGCTCGTCGCGCTCTACCAGGCGCTGCCGGTGCTTCCGCACCCGCGCGCGCACGCGCGCCGCTGCGCCGAGGGCGTGCGCACGAACATGACCGACGTGTTCAAGGCGATCGCGCACGGGAACCCCTACCCCGCCGAGAACCTCGATGTGGCCGCGTGGAACCAGATGGTGCTGAAGGCGCTCTTCGTGGGCGTGCCGCTCCATCCGGTTCACGGCCTCGACGCGCGCGCGAACCCGGCGCTCGCCCGGATGCTCCTCGACTACGCGCGCGAGCGCTGGGCGGCGAAGCGCGCGGTAAGCCCCGAGCTATGGCGCTGCGTCGGCCCGTTCGCGGACGATCTTGCGCTCGCGATGATGGGGAAGGTGCTCGCGGAAGGGGAGGCGGAGGAGCGGCGCGCGGTCATGCTCGCTCTGCGGGCGTCGCCGCACGCGGGCGCGAGGGCGCTGCTCGCGCGGCAACCCGCGGATCTGCCGCCCGGCTGCGACTGGGCGCATCTCTCCGCACCCGGCGACGCCGCGCAGTGAGGACTCCATGAGATTCATCGACCCGCACGTCCACATGACATCCAGGACGACCGACGACTACGAGGCGATGGCCGCGGCGGGCGTGGTCGCGATCGTCGAGCCCGCGTTCTGGCTCGGGCAGCCGCGGACGACCGCGGGCGCGTTCCACGACTACTTCGCGAGCCTCGTCGGGTTCGAGCGGTTCCGGGCGTCGCAGTTCGGCATCTCCCACCACTGCGCGATCGGCCTCAACAGCAAGGAGGCGAACAACGAGGCGCTCGCCGAGGAGGTGATGGATCTCCTCCCCCGCTTCCTCGCGAAGGAGGGCGTGGTCGCCGTGGGCGAGATCGGCTACGACGACCAGACCGCGGCCGAGGAGCGGTTCTTCCGGCAGCAGCTCGAGCTCGCGAGGGAGGTCTCACTCCCGGTGATGATCCACACGCCGCACCGCAACAAGAAGAAGGGCACGTCGCGCAGCATGGACGTGATCGGGGAGACGGGTGTCGCGCCGCACATGGTGGTGATCGACCACAACAACGAGGAGACGGTGAAGGAGGTCCTCGACCGCGGCTACTGGGCGGCGTTCACGATCTACCCGAAGACGAAGATGGGCAAGGAGCGCATGGTCGAGATCGTCCGGAAGTACGGCCCAGAGCGGATCATCGTGGACTCGGCGGCGGACTGGGGCGTCTCGAACCCCCTCGCGGTGCCGCAGACGGCGAAGCTGATGCTCGAGAGCGGGATTCCCGAGGCGACGGTCAAGGCGGTCACCTACGACAACGCGCTTCTGGCGTACGGCCAGAGCGGCCAGTTCCGCGCGGACCCCCCTCCCGCGCCCGACCCCGAGAAGCTCTACCAGGGCAGCACCATCCGCCGCGGTTAGGTCTGATCTTTTCCGGAAATTGGCGTCGTAAGGTGTTTGGTGGC
>JAKLKT010000671.1 GCA_023150495.1 Planctomycetota bacterium | reverse complement strand
ACGCACCGCGAGCCGGAGGTGACGCGGAGCGTGGCGCGGGCGGACCCGCCGCGGCGGGCCGCGGAGGCTCCTCTCCAGGGGATGCAGGGGGGCGCGGGGGGCGAAGGGGAGGCGGCCGCTGCCCCCGGACCCCCTGTTGTTCCCGGGCCCGCGGCGGCCGCGCCCGGGGACCTCGCGTCCGCGGCCCTCAGGGCCGAGTTCAGGAAGAAGCACGTCCTCGACCTCGAGAAGTCGAAGGCGGCGGCGGAGCGGCTCGGCGTGCCGCCCGACTCGCTCGAGGTCGCGCGCCGCGCGTATCTGTGCGTCGTCAACCATGCGGACCCGAAGACGCAGAAGGAGGCGCTCGACGCGCTGCGCGAGCTCGGGGAGGGCCGGATGGCGGCAGTGACGGCGCTGCTCTACGGCGCGGAGGAGGGGCCGATCGGGACGGACTGGCTCGAGGTGCTGCTCGGCGTGGCGCGCTTCGACGGGCAGGAGCACCGGCTCGTGGAGTTCCTGAAGGACGCGGAGTCGCCCGCGTGGGCGAAGCGCGCGGTGATCGAGCAGGCGGACGCGGTGGACGCGGAGGTGGTGCGCGGGTACCTGCTCGAGCGGCTCGCGGGGGAGGAGGACCGGTACGTGTGGTCGTCGATCGCGATGTCGCTCGGCCGGATGCGCGAGGGCCGGGCGGTCGCGGCGTGCGCGGAGGGGCTGCGGCGGGGCGGCGACTGGCAGCCGTTCGAGATCTACGCGCTCTGGGCCCTCGGCGAGATCGGCGACTTCGCGGCGGAGGCGGCGCTGCTCGCGTACGTGGACGGGCCGGAGCCCGCGCACCCGTACGACGGCCTGCGCGCGCTCGCGAAGATCGATGCCGGCAAGGCTCGCGCCCGCGCCGAGACGCTGCTCGGCCATGAGGCGCGCGCCCGTCTGCTGGAGGAGCTCGACAAGCGTTAGCGCGGCGCCTCGCGCGCGACCTGCCGAGCGGGTCTCCGGCTCGAGCACTCCGGCATCGTGCCGGTCCATGAGCGTGGGCAGACCGCGGCGGGGACGCCCTACGACACGATGCGGCTCGCAGTCTTCCCGAAGGCGTGCGACGCGATGCGCTACGCGCACAGCCGCGGCGTCGTGCACCGACCCAAGCTGGAAAGGGGGGGGCGGCGGGGGCCGAAGCCGGTTTGCCCACCGCGGCCCGCTTTCTCCGTATACTCCACCGGCCATGGCGATCGACTCTTATCGCTTCCTCGACTTCGCATCGCGGCAGGTGATGAAGGCGTGGGCGAGGCGCGAGGAGGGTGGCGCGATCCCGTTCACGCCGCTCGCAAAGCCGCTGCGGGAGTGCACGGTGGCGCTCGTCTCGACGGCCGGCGTGGCGCGGAAGGACGACCGCCCCTTCGACCAGGAGGGCGAGCGGCGCGATCCGTGGTGGGGGGACCCGACCTTCCGCGAGATCCCGCTCGGGACGACGGAGAAGGACGTGAGGCTCTACCACCTGCACATCGACCCGCGCTTCGGCGAGGCGGATCTCGACGTCGTGCTGCCGATGCGCCGGTTATCGGAGCTCGGGGCGGAGGGCTTCGTCGGCCGCGCCGCGCCGACGCACTATTCGGTGATGGGCTACCTCCTCGAGCCGAAGGAGCTGATCGAGGAGACGGCGCCGGCGATCGCGGCGCGCATGCGGGCCGAGCGGGTCGACGCCGCGGCGCTGGCGCCGGCCTGACCGTTCTGCTGCCGGTCCGTGGGGCTGGTCCAGCGCGTGCTCGAGGCGAAGGGGATCCCGACGGTCTCGCTGTCGATGATCCCGGAGCTGACCCGCGCGGTCGGCGTGCCACGCCTCGCGGGGATCGGGTATCCGATGGGGCAGCCGCTGGGGAGGCCGCACGACGCCCCTGGCCAGCGGGCGGTACTGCGGGCGACGCTCGAGCTTCT
>JAKLKT010000670.1 GCA_023150495.1 Planctomycetota bacterium | reverse complement strand
ACGGCGAGCGCGGGTCGACCCCGCCGGCGAGAGCCAGGGCGGGTGTGAGGAGGGGCTCCGGGGAGGGGCCGCCGTCGCGCTAGGAGGAAGGGATGAAGCGGGAACAACTGGTGGTGGTGGCGGGCGCCGGCGGCTTCATCGGCGGGCATCTCGTGGCGCACCTGAGGGCGCGGGGCTACGGCCGGATCCGGGCCATCGACAAGAAGCCGCTGGACGAGTGGCACCAGCGTGACGCGGACGCGGAGAACCTGCGGCTCGACCTGACGGAGAAGGCCGCGTGCGCCCGCGCGTGCGAGGGGGCCTCGGAGGTCTACCAGCTCGCGGCGGACATGGGCGGGATGGGCTTCATCGAGAACAACAAGGCGCTCTGCATGCTCTCGGTGCTCATCAACACGCACATGCTGCTCGCGGCGCGCGACGCGGGCGCGAAGCGCATCTTCTTCTCGTCGTCCGCGTGCGTCTACAGCGCGGAGAAGCAGCGGTCGACCCGCGGCCTTCCGCTGCGCGAGGAGGACGCGTACCCCGCGATGCCGGAGGACGGCTACGGGTGGGAGAAGCTCTTCTCGGAGCGGATGTACCGCCACTTCCGCGAGGACTTCGGCCTCGAGACGCGCGTGGCGCGGTACCACAACGTGTACGGCCCGTTCGGGACGTGGGAGGGCGGGCGCGAGAAGGCGCCGGCGGCGATCTGCCGGAAGGTGCTCGAGGCGCAGCTCGACGGGACCCGCGCGATCGAGATCTGGGGCGACGGGACGCAGACGCGCAGCTTCATGTACATCGACGACTGCCTCGAGGGCACGTCGCGGCTGATGCGGTCGGACGTGGCGGAGCCGTTGAACGTGGGCTCGAGCGAGCTGGTGTCGATCAACCGGCTCGTGGACCTCGTGGAGGAGATCGCGGGCGTGAGGCTCGAGCGGCGCTACAAGCTGGACGCGCCGAAGGGCGTGAACGGCCGCAACAGCGACAACGCGCGGATCCGGCGGGTGCTCGGCTGGGAGCCGGCGATCCCGCTGAGGACGGGGCTCGAGAGGACGTACCGGTGGATCCGGGAGCAGATGCTCGCGCGCCGCGGGGCGCGCGTGGCCGCGTTGAGGATGCCCTGATGCATACGACGGCCGGGACCTCCGCGAGGGCCGAGGCGCTCCCGAGCGTGCGCATCCTCGGTTCGCGGGTCCATCTTCCGGAGCTCTCCGTGGTGACGGCGTGGATGGAGCGTCGGATCCGGGAGTGGAGGCCCGGCCGTCGGTGTTCGCAGGTGGTGGTGACGGGTTTCCACGGCCTCTGGGAGGCGCATCGGGACAAGGGTCTGCGGGTGATCCTGAACCAGGCGGACCTCTGGATCCCGGACGGGATCGCGCCGGTTGCGATCGCGCGATTGAGGGGGGTCCGGGGGGCTGTGCGGACGCCGGGCGCGGACGTGATGCGGGCGTTCTTCGAGGCGGCGAACAGGAGGAACCTCTCGAGCTTCTTCCTCGGCGACACGGAGGAGACGCTCGCGGCGCTGAAGGCGAGGCTCGAGAGGTCCTATCCGGGCCACCGGATCGCGGGGACGCTGTCGCCGCCGTTCCGCGAGCTGACGGCGGAGGAGGACGAGGCGATCGTGGCCCGGATCAACGAAGCGCGTCCGGACGTGCTCTGGGTGGGTCTCGGGACGCCGAAGCAGGACCGGTGGATCTCGGAGCGGAAGCACCGCCTGGCGGTGCCGGTGGCGGCGGGCGTAGGCGCGGCGTTCGGCTTCCTGAGCGGCCGTGTGTCGCGGGCGCCGGAGTGGGTCGGAAGGTGCGGGATGGAGTGGGCGTGGCGCGTGGCGCACGAGCCGCGAAAGCTCTGGCGCCGCGTGCTGCTGGACGGCCCGCGCTTCGCGACGCACGCCTGCCTCGAGCTGACGGGGCTCCGGAGGTACGAGTGA
>JAKLKT010000669.1 GCA_023150495.1 Planctomycetota bacterium | reverse complement strand
GCTCACGGTGCTCGCGGACCCGTTCCTCGAGCCCCTGCGCGCGGCGGGCGCGGTCCTCCGGGACGCGGGGGGCGGCGTCCTCCTCCCCGGCGCCGGCGGGGAGGGCCGCGCGGAGGGCGACGGCTGGAGTATCGAGGCGCCGGCCGCCGGGGGGCCCTTCGGTTTCTACGCGGGGCTCGGCGGGGCGATCGTGCTCCTCGCGCTCGGGGCGGCGGCGGTCTCGGAACGGCAGCTGCGGGCGCAGGAGCGGGCGGCGGTGGAGCAGCGGCTCGCGCAGCAGGACCGGCTCTCGTCGATCGGGCTCCTCGCGGCGGGGATCGCTCACGAGATCAACAACCCGCTCGAGGGGACGATGAACTGGCTCGCCCTGGGCGACGCGGGGAGGGCCCGGGAGGGGCTCGAGCGCATCCGCGCCATCGCGAAGGACCTGCTCTCGTTCGCGAGGCGGGATCCGGGCGACGGCCCCGCGGACGTGAAGGCGTGCGTCGCGCGGGCGCTCGACCTCGCGCGCTACGCACAGGTGTTCCGCGCCGTCGAGGTCCTCGACCGGGTTCCCGAGGCCCTCCTCGTCGCGGCGCCCGCGCGTCTCCTCGAGCAGGTGCTCCTGAACCTCCTCCTCAACGCGGGCGCGGTCATGAAGGGGGTCCGCCGCGTGCAGGTGGACGCGGCGCGGAACGGCAGGACCGTGCGGGTCGACGTCTCCGACACGGGGCCCGGGATCGCGCCCGCCGATCAGCACCGCCTCTTCGACCCCTTCTTCACGCGTACCGGCGGCACGGGGCTCGGTCTCTGCGTGTCCCACGGCATGGTCCGGGCGTGCGGCGGCGAGCTTCGCGCGGCGAACGCGCCGGGCGGCGGCGCCGTCTTCACGGTGGAGTTGCCCGCGTCATGATCCGCGTGCTCCTCGTCGAGGACGAACGCTACGTGGCGGAGAGCCTCGTCGCGCTGCTCCGCGCGAGCGGGATCGATGCGCTGCCGTGCGAGAGCGGCGAGGCGGCGCTCGACGCGGCGCCGTGCGACGTGGCGCTCGTGGACCTCCGCCTCCCCGGGATGTCGGGGCTCGACCTCCTCCGCCACCTGCGGGAGCGCGACCCGTCGCTTCCCGTGCTGATGCTCACGGGCCACGGCACGATCACCGTCGCGGTCGAGGCGATGCGCGCCGGGGCGCTCGACTTCCTCACGAAGCCGGTCGAGCCGGAGGTGATCGTCGCGCGGCTCAGGAAGGCGGTCGAGCGCCGCCGGATCGAGCGCGAGCGCGACCGGCTGCGCGGGCTCGACGGTCTCGTCGCGGAGTCGGAGAACATGCGGGCCGTGCTGCGGCTCGCCGACCAGGTCGCCGCGCAGCCGGGGGCCGTGCTCGTGACCGGCGAGAGCGGGACGGGAAAGGAGCTCGTCGCGACCTACCTCCACGAGCGGAGCCCGCGGCGCGTGGGGCCGCTCGTGAAGGTCTCGTGCGCCGCGGTGCCGAAGGCGCTGTTCGAGGTGGAGTTCTTCGGGTGCAAGCGGGGCGCGTACACAGGGGCGACCCGCGACCGGGAGGGCTGGTTCGCGGAGGCGGACGGCGGGACGCTCTTCCTCGACGAGGTCGGGACGCTCCCGCCCGAGGGGCAGGCGAAGCTGCTGCGCGCGATCGAATCGCAGGAGATCCGGCCCGTCGGCGCGACGGAACCCGTGCGCGTGGACGTGCGCATCGTGGCGGCGACGAACGCGGATCTCAAGGCCGCGCGCGACGAGGGCCGGTTCCGCGCGGACCTCTACTACCGGCTCGCGGTGTTCGAGGTCGCGCTGCCGCCGCTGCGCGCGCGGCCCGAGGACCTCCTCGCGCTCGCCGCGCGGTTCGCGGCGCCGCTCAAGCTCAAGCCGGGCGCGCAGCAGGCGCTGCGCCGCCACCCGTGGCCGGGCAACGTGC
>JAKLKT010000668.1 GCA_023150495.1 Planctomycetota bacterium | reverse complement strand
CCCGTCATGGTGTTCTCCCGACGCTGCGACTCAGGTTGTATCGACGTTGCAGGGGCTCGGATTTAAGAGGACTGCGATTCCCCCTTCGAATGCCGTGCCGCATGACGGGCACGCTGCGCAAGCGAGGGATAGAAGAGGCCGGCGCCGGGCCCCATTTTATCGGCGACCTCGCGCAGGGTGTCGGCGTAGCCGGGAAAAGCGCGCGCCGCGAGGCGGTCCGCGTTCAATTCCGTGGCCTTTCCGAGCGGCGCCGCGGCCACCACGAAGGGCACCGCGAGTACCCGGAAGAGGCCACGGGTCGTTTCCAGGAGGACACGCGCCGGCCCGTCCGTCAGGGGCTCCCAGAGGATGTCCCCGGCGGCGAAGTGCGCGATCTCGTGGGCGAGCACCGCCTCCCGGTGGCGCGGCTGGACCTCCTCCCCGAGCACGAGGCCGTACCCGCCCTGCGCCCGCACCGCGCCGGCGGTCCATCCCGGGACAGTCCGGACGTAGCGGGGCGGGGGGACCCCCATGCTCTCCGCGGCGCGGGAGGCCGCAGCGACCGTTTCCGCGTGCGCCGGCGCTCCATCCGGTGCGCGGCCGCACGCCCAATAGGAGAGGAGGAAGGCCCCCCCCGCGAACCCCGCCGCCGCGGGCCAGCCGAACCCGAGGAGCAGCGGGGGCGCGGCGAAGAGCGCCGCGTTCGCGAGGAAGGCGAGCGCCCGGAGGAGCGGGATCATTCGGCGGCGCCCAGGAGGGGCACGAAGCGGACGGCCGTGATGTCCCTCCGCTCGAACGTCCTTCCCCTTCGCCGGACGAGGGAGAGCATCTGCACCTCGCCCCCCACCGGGGCGACGAGCCGCCCGCCGTCGGCGAGCTGGTCGAGCAGGTCCTGCGGGATCCGGTACGCGGGCGCCGCCGTGACGAGGATCGCGTCGAACGGCGCCATCTCCTTCCAGCCGAGGCGGCCGTCGCCGAGGCGCGGGACCACGTTCCGGTAGTGCAGCCGCGCGAGCGTCGCCGCCGCCGCACGGAGCAGCGGCTCCACGAACTCGATCGTGTAGACCCTCGCCGCGATCTCCGCGAGGACGGCCGCCTGGTAGCCCGACCCCGTGCCGACCTCGAGGACGCTCTCCTCCCCCCTGAGCTCCGCGAGCTCGGTCATGAGCGCGACGATGTAGGGCTGGCTGATCGTCTGGCCGTGGCCGATCGGCAGCGGGCGGTCGTCGTGGGCGAGATCCCGGAGGTCCTCGGGCACGAACTCGTGGCGCGGCACGGTGCGCATCGCGGAGAGGACCAGCGGATCCCTGATCCCGCGGGCGACGATCTGGCGCTCCACCATCTCCAGGCGCTCCGACCGCGGATCGACCATGTCCGTCGTCATGGAGGCTATAACCGTGCCAGCATGTACGTTAGCAGGTCGCCCTTGCCGTCATCGGGGGGGGCTCCGGGGGACCGGCCCCCGGAGCCCCCTCGCGAAAGGGCCGGATGACGGGCGCCCTCGTCTGGGCGGTCGCCCTCGCCGCCCTGCTGCGGCAGGCGGTCGGCCTCTGCCTCCTTCTGCGCTACCTCGCGCGGGCGCGCGTGGCGTCGATCCCGAAGGGCGAGACGCCGGGGATCTCGCTCCTGAAGCCTCTCTACGGGGAGGATCCGGGCCTCCTCGGGAATCTCGAGGCGACGCTCCGGCAGAACTACGGGGACTTCGAGGTGCTCTTCCTCCACGAGCGGCCGGACGACCCCGCCATCGAGGTGGCCGACGAGGCGATGCGGCGCGTGCCCGACGTGCCGGCGCGGAGGATCCAGGGAAGGGACCCGGACGCGGCGAACCCGAAGGTCGCCGTGGTGCTCCGCGGCGAGGCGGTCGCGCGCCACCGGATCGTCGCCGTCGCGGACTCCGACGTGCGGCCCGACCCGCTCTACCTCCGTGACGTGGC
>JAKLKT010000667.1 GCA_023150495.1 Planctomycetota bacterium | reverse complement strand
GGCTCCGCGCGGGCGACGGCCGCGCGGTGCTCTGGGTGTCCGCGGGCTCTGACCGCGACGACCTCGCGAGCGCGTGGCTCTACCGCGCGAGAGGGGAGGCGGAGCTGCGGAGGGGCGCGCGGCTCGCGGCCGTCCTCGCGGCGGTCGCGGGCCTCCTCGCGCTCGCGGCCTTCCGCGGCGCGGCGGTCCCCGTGCTCGTCCGATTCGGAGCTGCCGCCGCCGGCGCCGCGCTCCTCCTCGTCGCGGCGCCGGAGCAGGCCGACCTCTTCCTCCCGCTCGTCTCGATGCTAGCGGTACGGAGCCAGGCTCCGATCCGCTAGCATCGCCGGGAAAACCGGCCTGCCGGGCGGCCGGATCGCCGCCGCCGCGTGCGCGTCAATCGTCGCTCACATCGATCCCCGACTCGTCCTTCTTCGCGGGCTTCCCCTCCTCCCCGGACCCCTCCTCCTTCTTCCCTCCCACGCGCTCGTGGGGCTCGAAGAGGTCCTTGCCGCCGAGATCGACGAGGAGCGACTTGGCCTCGTACAGGAAGAGCGCCTTCGGGAACGCGCGGATCGCCTCCTCGAGCGGCTCCGGCTTCCTGTCCGCCTTCGCCGCGTCGATCGCCGCGCGGAGGCCGTCGCTGTCCGCGAACGCGCGCGCGGCCTCGCCCTCCGGAAGCCACGGGTACCGCTCGGCGAGCGCGCGCAGGTCGACGAGGCCGCCCTTGCGGTCCTTGACGTATTTTTGTACGGCTGCGTCGTAGCTCGCACGTACGCCTTCGAGCAGCGGCTTCACGCGCGCCTCGACCGTCGCGACGTAGCGCGGCGGGAGGTCGAGCCGCGCCGGGTTGCCGAGGAAGGCGAGATAGCCCTTGAGCGCGCCGTCCGCGTCGCCGCGCTTGTGCTTCCCGTGGGCCTCGCGGAAGGTCTCGAGCGCGTCCCCCTCCGAAGGGGCGATGGTGAGGGGCTCCGGGGAGAGGAAGTCCGTGGGCAGTAGCCCGGGCTGAGGCGCCTCCTGCGCAGCCGCCGCCACGGCGAGGGGTGCGAGGAGCCAGGGCCTCATCCGTGCCATGATAGCGCCGTGGGGTGGTACGACCGCGCCGAGGCCTACGACATCCTGTGCGGGTGGGACCCGCGGCCGGAGCGGGACTTCGTGCTCGGCGCGAGCGAGCGGTACGGCGCAGGGCCCGCGCGGCGGATCCTCGAGCCCTTCTGCGGCAGCGGCCGGCTGCTGCGCGTGATGCCCGGGCTCGCGGTCGGCTTCGATCGGAACCCGCACATGGTGCGGTACGCGGCGGCGCGCGGCGCGCGCGCCTTCCGGGCGGACGCCGCGAGGTTCGCGGTGCGCGAGGGGAGCTTCGACCTCGCCTTCTGCCTCATCGACTCCTTCCGCTACCTGCTGACCGAGGAGGCGGCCATCGAGCACCTCCGCTCCGTCGCCCGTGCGCTCCGGCCGGGCGGCGTCTACGTGATCGGGCTCGAGATGACCGGCGACCTCGAGCCCGTTCGGTCGCGCGACGCGTGGAGCGGCGCACGGGCGGGGACGCGCGTGGAGGGCGAGGTCACGAGCCTCGGCGACCGCGCCGCGCGCGTCGAGACGCTCCGCGTGCGCCTTCTCGTGCGCCGCGGAAGGGACCGCGAGCGCGTCGAGGACTTCCAGCCGATGCGCGTCTACGCGCGCGCGGACATCGCGTCGCTCCTCGCGGCGGAGGGCTCGTTCGGGCTCGCGGCGGCCTATTCCGGCTACGACCTCGACCGGCCCGTGCCGTTCGACGGCGCGGCGGGCAGCGTGGTGCTCGTGCTCAGGGCTCATCCACGCGGAACGTGACCGTCACGACGGCGCGCACGTCCTTCTCGATCGTGTCCGTGTGGTAGACGCCGCTGCTGCTCGTCTCCGTCGAGAGCGGCCGCGTGATCTGCAGGACGCCCATCT
>JAKLKT010000011.1 GCA_023150495.1 Planctomycetota bacterium | reverse complement strand
CTCCGCCCGGGACGCGGATAGGCGCGCCGGCCTTGCTCCCCCGGCGAGAATCCCGTGCCAAGGAGCACGAAGCATGGATTCTCGTCTCGGGATGGCGGCGGCAGCGCTTCTCCTCGCGCTCGCCGGCTGCGGCGCCGCCTCGGCGCAGGACAAGGTCGCGTGGGAGCACGGCGTTCTCGAGTGGGTCCGCTACGAATCTGCGACCGAGGGCCGGGAGCGCTTCTCCTGGGCCACGGCGGCGGAGGAGATCCACCGCGAGTCGGCCGCGGCGTTCTTCGGAGCCATCGGCGTCGCGGCGGACCAGCGCGGCTCGGCGGCGGACCGCCTGTGCGCCCTCGACCACCTGTCGCGCGCGGGGTGGCTGCTCGTGACCAGGACGGACATCGCGTACACGGACGTTCGCGGCAGCGCGATCGCCGAGCGCTACGTGCTCCGTCGCCGGCGCTGAAACCGGCCCGGGGGGCCGGAGCCCGCCCGGCCCCCGGGGCGCCCCCTGGATCCCGGGGGGCACGACGCTTGGGGCGAGGCGGCCTCGGACCTAGAATGGCCCGCCTTCGGGAGGAGACGGCTGTGTTCAAGAGGCTTGGTCGCAAGAAGGATGTCTTCTTCGGGCACATGGAGAGGCTCGCGGAGTAGGCGCAGGAGATCGTCGCAGCCTACCGGGCGCAGCTCGACCACCCGGAGGAGGCGCAGGCGCGGCTCGCCGCGGTGAAGGCGATCGAGCACGAGGCGGACAGGTGCCTCCACGAGACGATCGGGGACCTCCACCGCACGTTCGTGACGCCGCTCGACCGGAACGAGATCAGCACCATCTGCAAGCGGCTGGACGACATCATCGACCTCGTCGAGGGGGCGGCGATGCGGACCTTCCACTACGAGATCCGCGCGACGCGGGCCCCGCTGCTCGCGCTGCTGACCGTCCTCGAGAAGCAGGTCGTCGCCCTGCGCGAGGGGCTCGCCGTGCTCCACGACATGCGCCACCCCGAGCCGCTCCGCGAGTGCATCGTCAAGGTGCATACCCTCGAGAACGAGGCGGACGACATCCTGCGCCCGACGATCGGCAGCCTCTTCCGGGACGAGCAGGACCCGCGCATGATCCTCAAGTGGAAGGAGATCTACGAGCACGTGGAGAAGGCGACGGACCGGTGCGAGGATGTCGCCGACCATATCGAGAACATCCTCCTCGAGTACTCCTGATGTTCGAGCTCGTCCTCGTGACGATCGGCCTGGCGCTGGTCTTCGACTTCTACAACGGGATGAACGACGCGGCGAATTCGATCGCCACGATCGTCTCCACGCGCATCCTGACGCCGAAGCAGGCGGTCGCCTGGGCCGCGTTCTGGAACTTCGTCGCGGCCTTCGCCTTCGGGACGGCCGTGGCGAAGTCGATCCACAGCGGCATCCTCAAGATCGAGCACGTCTCGCAGATGCTCGTCCTCTGCGCCCTCGTCGGCGCGATCTCGTGGACCGCCGTCTGCACGCACGTGGGCCTGCCGATCAGCGTGTCCCACTCGCTCATCGGCGGGCTCGTGGGCGCGGGGCTCGCCTGCACCGGCTTCGATGTCCACGCCCTCCAGCTGCGGAAGCTCGCCACGATCGGCATCTTCATCGTGCTCGCGCCGGTGGTGGGTCTCCTCGGCGGGGCGATCTTCATGTCGATCGTCTACCGCGTGTTCCGGAAGGCCGTGCCCGGTCGCGTGGACCGCATCTTCCGCACGGGCCAGCTCGCGAGCGCCGCGGCGTACAGCCTCGGCCACGGCGCGAACGACGCCCAGAAGACCATGGGCATCATCGTGCTCGCTCTCGCCGCATGCACGAAGACCGAGGACCTCGTGCGGCGCGGGGCCGAGCTGCACGTGCCCTACTGGGTCGTGCTCTCGGCGCACGCCGCGATCGCGGTCGGCACGCTCGTCGGCGGCGCGGCGGTCATCCGCACGATGGGGACCCGTCTCACGAAGCTCCGGCCCCCGCAGGGCTTCTGCGCGGAGACCTCGGCCGCGATCGTCCTCTTCGGCACCGCGCACGCGGGCATCCCCGTCAGCACGACGCACGCGGTGACGGGCGCGATCATGGGGGTCGGGGCCGTGCGGCGGTGGAAGGCCGTGCGATGGGGCGTCGCGAAGCGCATCGTCCTCGCGTGGCTGCTCACGATCCCCTGCGCGGCGGCCGTCAGCGGCCTCGTCTACCTCCTCGTCGACCTCCTCGGGCTCGTGGGTTGGGCCGAGGGAGTAGGATGAGCGGCCGAGGAGGTGGCCCCTTGGCAACGACCTGGATCCTCGTCGGCGACGCGAGCCGCGCCCGCATCTTCTCGTTCGACAAGGAAGAGGTCCCCTGGCGCCTCGTGGAGCAGATCGAGCATCCGCTCGGCCGGGCGCAGACGAAGGACCTCGTCTCCGACCGCGCCGGGCGGCAGCGCCAGATCGGGCCGCCGGTGACGCAGCAGACGGATCCGGCCGACCAGGAGACGCACCGGTTCGCGGAGCGGCTCTGCCACCTGCTCCAGAAGGCGAACGACGAGCACCGCTTCGCGCGCCTCGTCCTCGTCGCTCCGCCCCGGTTCCTCGGCTACATGAGGGAGATCCTCCGCGAGCCGGTGGCCCGCCACGTCGTCGCGAGCCTAGACAAGGACTACACGCTCCACGACGAGAGGGAGCTGCGGCGCCTGATCGCGCCGCACGTGCCCGCCGAGAAGGCCCGCGCACCCCCCCCCCCCCCCCCCCCCCCGCGCCCCCGCCCCTACTCCGGCAGCGACGGCGGCACGACGCCCTTGTTGTCGCTGTCGCCCGTGAGCGCCTCGAGGAAGGCGACGATCGCCTTCTTCTCGTCCTCCGTGAGGCCGAGCTTCGTGACCTTCTTCGACAGGTTCGGCGCGCCGGGCTCGCCGCCGCGGTCGTAGAGCTCGACGACCTCGAGCAGCGTCTCGATCGAGCCGTCATGCATGTAGGGCGCGTGGCGCGTCACGTCGCGGAGCGTCGGCGTCTTGAAGGCCGCGAGATCCTCCGGCTTCCCCGTCACCTTCTTCCGCCCCTCGTCCTTGTAGGCCTGCTTCGCCGGATCCCAGCCGACGCCGAGGTTGTGGAACTGGCTGTCGGTGAAGTTGAAGCCGAGATGGCACTGGTTGCACTGCGCCTTGCCGTGGAAGAGCTCCGCGCCGAGCTTCACCTCGGGGGCGATCGTCGCGTCGTCCTCGTTCTGGTACCGGTCCCACGCCGAGTTGCCGGAGAAGAGCGTCGCCTCGAAGGCCGCGATCGCGTCGGCGATGCGATCGATCGTGGGCTCCTCGTCGCCGTAGACCTGCGCGAAGATCTTCCGGTAGCCGGCGATCTTTCCGATGGACTGGACGCAGAGCACGTGCGTGCTGCCCATCTCGATCGGGTTCTCGATCGGGCCCTTCGCCTGCTCCGCGAGCGTGCTCGCGCGGCCGTCCCAGAAGTAGACCGGCTGGATCGGGAACGCCGCGTTCACGATGGGCGGCGCCTTGCGCGCACCGACCTGGCCCGCGATCCCCTTCGATGTCGGCAACGGCTCCGAGAACGCGTTCTCGGGGTGGTGGCAGGTCGCGCAGGACACGGTCCCGTCCTTCGAGAGGCGCGCGTCGAAGAAGAGCCACCGGCCGAGCCGCACCTTCTCCGGCGTGACCTTGAGCCCCTGCTGGGCCTCGAGCTTTCTCCAGCTCACGTTGTCCGCCACCCCGAGCGGCGGCTCGGGCAGGTCGACGACGGGATTCTCCGCCTCCCAGCCGGCGGTGTCGGACCATGCGTCGGAGCACGCGGCGAGCGCCGCGGCGAGGGACGCGAGGACGAGTGCGCGCACGGATGCCTCCCCGGGAGGAGGGACGATCCTCCCGCCCTCGGGGGCGCAAACGCGGTGCCCGTCCGCCGCGGCCGGCGCGCGGCCTTCCGTCGCGCTCCGGTCGTCCTTTTTCCGCGCGGGCTTGCGCGCGTCGTGCGGATCAGGGCGCCGGGCGACCCTGGCGGGTCAGGGCTCGACCGTGTCGCCGCGGAGGGGCAGGAGCGCGTCCACGCGGAACCGCTCGCGGATCGCGTCCGCGAGCGCGGCGCGCGGCTTGTCCTCCCCGTGGGTGAGGACGACGCGCGTGCCGGCGCCGATGGCGGCATCGGCCCAGTCGAGGAGCTCGGTCTTCCCCGCGTGCGCCGAGAAGCCGCCGAGGGTGTGGATGCGCGCTGCGACGCGGACGCGGTGGCCGAGGATCGCGACGTGCGGCGCCCCCTTCACGAGCGCGTGGCCGAGCGTGCCCTCCCCCTGGTAGCCCACGAAGACGACGACCGTCTCCTCGCGCCAGAGGTGGTGCTTCAGGTGGTGGAGGATGCGGCCGCCGTTGCACATGCCGGAGCCCGCGATGACGACGGCGGGCCCGTCGAGGTCGTTCAGGCGCCGCGACTCGTCCGCCGTCGAGAGGAACCGGAGGCCCTTCAGGTCCTCCTTGAACTGGCCGCGCCGCGCGAGCGACCTCGCCTCGGCGTCGAAGAGCTCCTTGTGCCTGCTGTAGAGCGCGGTGGCGTCGATCGCCATCGGGCTGTCGAGGAAGATCGGGAAGTCGGGGAGGCTCCCTCCGCGCACGAGCTCCGCGATGTGGAAGAGCACCTGCTGCGCCCGGCCGATCGCGAACGACGGGATGAGCACGACGCACCGCTCGCGCACCGCGCGGTCGAGGATCCCGTGCAGCTCCGCGACGGTCGCGTCGAGCGAGCGGTGGTCGCGGTCGCCGTAGGTCGATTCGAGGAAGACCACGTCGCCGCGGGGCGGGAGGACGGGATCGCGGAGGAACGGCGCGCCCTTCGGCCCGATGTCGCCGCTGAAGACGACGGTCTTCCCGCCGGCCCGCATCTCGACGCTCGCGGATCCGAGGATGTGGCCCGCCTCGAAAAGGCGCGCGCTGACGCCCGGCGCGACCTCGCGCCGCTCCTCGTACCCGACGTGGCGCACGAGCGGCGCCACGCGCTCCGCGTCCGCGCGCGTGTAGAGGGGCTCGACCGGGCGCCGCCCCGCGCGCCGCGCCTCGATCGAGAGCCGCTTCGCGTCGCCCTCCTGGATCTCGGCCGAATCCGCGAGGATCAGCGCGCCGAACTCCCGCGTCGCGGGCGTGGCGAAGACCGGCCCCCGGAACCCCCTCGCGACCAGGAGCGGAAGCCTCCCCGTGTGGTCCAGATGCGCGTGCGTGACGACGACGGCGTCGAGCCTCTCCGGATCGACGGGTCCAAGGTCCCGGTTGTGCCCGTCGGTGGCGCGGCGCCCCTGGAACATGCCGAAGTCGACGAGCACGCGCGCGCGGTCGGTCTCGACGAGGTAGCCGGAGCCCGTCACCTCGCCCGCCGCGCCGCAGAGCGTGATCCGCATGGGGACGCGGATCCTAGCACGGATGGTAGGCTCGCGGCATGACGCGCCGCGCGCTGTTCGCACTTCTCCTGTGCATGAGGGTAGGGGGCGCGGGGGAAGGGGCCACGCACCACGACCTCAAGGTGAGGCTCGACCCGGAGACGCACGCGATCGAGGTCGTTGACGCGACGCCCCTCCGGCGCTTCCGCCTCCACGCGGGGCTCGCGGTCGAGGGCGGCGCGGATCGCGGCGCGGTCGAGGAGCACGCGGTGCCGCTCAGGGAGCACGAGGTCCCGGCCGGCGGCCCGATCCGCTACAGGGGGACGATCTTCCACCCGCTCGAGACGCAGGCGGAGGAGTACGCGCGGAGCTTCTCGGAGACGCCCGGCACGATCTCCGCGGAGGGCGTCTTCCTCGGCGGCGCGAGCGGCTGGATCCCGATGGCGGGCGACGAGATGGTGACGTTCACGCTCGAGGTCGACCTCCCGAAGGACTGGGACGCGGTGAGCCAGGGCGTGCGCACGCGCCACGAGATCGTCGGCGACCGCCGGATCGTGAAGTGGGAGTGCAAGGACGCGATGGAGGAGATCTACCTCGTCGCGGCGCCGTACACCGTGTACGAGCGGAAGGGCGCCGTGACCGCGTACGCCTTCCTCCGCGCGCCCGACCCCGCGCTCGCCGGCAAGTACCTGGACGTCACGGGCCAGTACATCGACATGTACGGGAGGCTCATCGGCCCCTACCCGTTCGGGAAGTTCGCGCTCGTCGAGAACTTCTGGGAGACGGGGTACGGGATGCCGTCGTTCACGCTCCTCGGGCCGCAGGTGATAAGGCTCCCGTTCATCCTCCACTCCTCCTACCCGCACGAGATCCTCCACAACTGGTGGGGGAACGGCGTCTACGTGGACCGCGAGACGGGGAACTGGTGCGAGGGGCTCACGGCGTACCTCGCCGACCACCTGATCCGCGAGGGGCAGGGAGCGGGCGAGGAGTACCGGCGCGACTCGCTCAAGAAGTACCGCGCGTACGTGCGCGGCGGGAAGGACTTCGCGCTGAAGGACTTCCGCGCGCGCCACTCGGCCGCGACCGAGGCCGTCGGCTACGGGAAGGCGCTGATGGTCTTCCACATGCTGCGGATGCGGATCGGCGACGAGAAGTTCACCGAGGGGCTGCGCGCGTTCTACAGGGATTTCAGGTTCAGGCGCGCGTCGTGGAGCGACCTCGCGAAGGTCTACAGCGACGTCGCAGGGGAGGACCTCCGCCCCTTCTTCGCGCAGTGGGTGGACCGCGTCGGCGCTCCGGCGCTCGCGGTCCGCGACGGGCAGCTCGTGCAGACGCAGGAGGGGGAGCCGTACGAATTGACGGTACCGGTCGCGCTGACCGCCGACGGCACGACGAGGATCGTCGACGTGCCCATGAAGGGGAGATCCGCGCCCCTTCCCCACGGCGCGATCGGGGTCATCGACCCGCAGTTCGACCTCTTCCGCCTCCTCGACCGGAGCGAGATCCCCTCGACGCTCGGCGAGCTCTTCGGCGCGGAGAAGGTCCTCCTCGTGCTCCCCGACGAGGCGGGCCCGTGGCAGGCGCTCGCGGACGCGTGGCGCGTCGAATCCGTTCGCGAATCCGCGATCGACGCTCTGCCGAAGGACAAGGCCCTTTGGATCGCCGGCGCGTCGAACCGCTGGGCGAAGGGGATCGCTTTCGACGCGGATGTCGAGGCGGACGCGATCACGGTCGGCGGCGCGCGGCACGAGCGGAAGGGCCTGTCGTTCGTGCTGACGTCCCCGCACCCCTCAGACACCGAACTCAGCGTGGGTTGGATCGCGAGCGACGTCCCCGAGGCGATCCCGGGCCTCGCGCGGAAGCTGCCGCACTACGGCAAGTACAGCTACCTCGCGTTCACGGGCAGCGAGCCGACGAACGTCGCGAAGGGGCAGTGGGGCGAGGCGGCGCAGGCATCGACGCGCGAGCCCCTCGCGAAGCTCGCGCCGCTCTTCGACGCGGAGCGGCTGATGGCGCACGTGCGCTTCCTCGCGGACGAGCGGCTGAAGGGCCGCGGAAACGGCACGCCGGAGCTCGACGAGGCCGCGGACTACATCGCGCGCGCGTTCAAGGAGGCCGGTCTCGCCGTCTCGGAAGACCGCTGGGAGGAAGAAGGGGGGCCCGGGGGGAGGAAGGTGGAGCTCCGCAACGTGATCGCGCGGATCGAGGGCGCGAACGCGGCGTGGAAGGACGAGTGCGTCGTAGTCGGCGCGCACTACGACCACCTCGGGCTCGGCTGGCCCGACGTGCGCGCGGGATGCGAGGGGCAGGTCCACAACGGCGCGGACGACAACGCGTCAGGCGTCGCGGTGCTCGTCGAGCTCGCGCGCGCGCTTGTCACAGGAAAGCCGCCGCGGACGATCGTCCTCGTCGCGTTCGGCGGCGAGGAGTGGGACCTCCGGGGCTCGCGCCGCTTCGTGAAGACGATGGCGTGGAAGCCGACGGCGATGGTGAACCTCGACACGGTCGGCCGGCTCGGCGGGAAGAAGCTCACGCTCCTCGGCACCGGCACGGCGGAGGAGTGGAAGCACATCGCGATGGGGGTGGGCCACGTGACCGGCGTCGAGGCGGTCTGCATCCCGCAGGACCCGGGCGGGAGCGACCAGGTGTCGTTCCACGAGGCGGGGATCCCGGCGATCCAGCTCTTCACCGGCGCGCACGAGGACTACCACCGCCCGACGGACGACGTGGAGAAGGTGGACGGCGACGGCCTCGTGAAGGTCGCGACGTTCCTGCGGGAGACGGTCGTCTACCTCGCGGAGCGCGACCGTCCGCTGACGAAGGCGGGCGCGGCGCCGGCGAAGGGTCCCGGCGGCGAGGGCCGGAAGGTGCTCCTGGGCGCGACGCCGGACTTCGCGTTCGAGGGCCCGGGCGTGCGCGTGGAGTCGGTCGTCGCGGGCTCGCCGGCCGAGAAGGCGGGCGTGAAGGCGGGCGACATCCTCCTCGCGATCGGCGACAAGGAGCTGAAGACGCTCCGCGACCTGAGCGAGGCGCTCAAGGCGCACGCGGCGGGCGACGTCGTGAAGCTCCGCCTGAAGCGCGGTGCCGAGGAGCTGACGCTCGAGGCCACGCTCGTGGCGCGGTAGCGCGGCCCCCGGAGCCCCCCCCTCACGCCCGGAGCAGATCCCACGCCTCGCGGACGTGGCGCTCCTCGGTCGCGGGCGCGCCGATCGCCATGCGGAGCGTGTAGCCCTTGCCCGGCAGCACCGTGTGGGAGAGGTACGCGCGGCCCGACGCGTTCACGCTCGCGAGCAGCGCCCGGTTCTCCTCGTCGGTGCCCCGCTTCCGGAAGCACACGAGCGCGAGCGTGCGCTCCGCGCAGAGCTCGAAGCTCGGGTCCTCGCGCACCCAGCCCTCGAACGTCTTCGCGAGCTCGACGTGGCGCCGGATGTGTCCCCGGAGCCCCTCCACACCGTAGTGCCGGATCACGAACCAGAGCTTCAGAGCGCGAAACCTCCGGCCGAGCGGGATCTGCCAGTCGCGGTAGTCGATCACCTGCCCCGCGTGCGCCGTCCGCAGGTACTCGGGCGTCACCGAGAGCGCGCCGGTGAGCGCCGCGCGGTCGCGCGTCCAGAACGCCGAGCAGTCGAAGCTCGTGAGCAGCCACTTGTGCGGGTTCATGCAGAACGAGTCCGCGCGATCGACGCCCTCGATCATCCAGCGGAACTCCGGGCACACGCACGCCGAGCCCGCGTACGCGGCGTCCACGTGCAGCCAGAGGTCAGGGGGCAGCGGGGGCAGGGGATCGACCGCCGTCGAGGACGTCGTCCCGACCGTCGCGCAGACGAAGAAGGGCCTTCGTCCCCGCGCGCGATCCTCCGCGATCATGGCCTCGAGCGCCGCGGGGTCCATCGAGAGGTCCCTGCGCACGGGGACGAGGCGCAGCTCGACTCCCGCGATCCGCGCCGCCTTGAGGACGGAGGAGTGCGCCTGTTCCGACGCGTACGCGACGAGGTCGCCCTTCCCCGCCCGGTGGCGCGCCGCGAGCATCGCCACGAGCGTCGATTCGCTCGCCGTGCCCTGGATGCAGCCCTCGAACGAGGGCGGGAGCCCGATCAGCTGCCCGAGCCACTCGAGCATCCGCGTCTCGAGCTCGGTGGCCGCGGGGCTCGTCGCCCAGAGCATCCCCTGGATGCCGAGGCCCGCCGAGAGGAGCTCGCCGAGGATCGCGGGGAAGGAACCGTTGCAGGGGAAGTAGGCGAAGAACCCGGGCGCCTGCCAGTGGGTGATGCCCGGGAGGATGAGGCGGTCGATGTCCTCGAGGATCGCGTCCCACCCCCCTCCCGCGCCCACCCCCTTCTCCGGCGGGGCGGCCGGCAGGGCCCGGAGGAGGTCGCCCGGCCGGCTCCGGGACAGAACGGGGAACGTTTCGATCCTCTCTTGATAGCCGGCGATCCAGTCGACGACGCGGTGGCCGAGCGCGCGGAACTCCGAGGGCGTCATTGGTGCATAGGGTATCGTGGGAGCCCCTTGACGATCTTCACGGAGGAGCGGAAGACCGACCTCATCGAGACCGTCGCGCGGAGCGTCCGCAAGGACGGCGCGGAGGCGTTCGTGCGGTTCCTCTACGCCGACGTGGCGCCGGGGGACCTCGTGGGCGACACGCCGGGGAACCTCTCCGGCGCGGCGCTGGGCTTCTGGCGGTTCCTCGCCGAGCGCAAGCCGGGCACGCCGCTCGTGCGCGTGTACACGCCGGCGGCGAAGAAGCACGGCTGGTCGTCGGGGCACACGGTCGTCGAGGTCGTCACGGACGACATGCCGTTCCTCGTCGACTCCGTGACCGCGTTCCTCAACGGCGCGGAGGCCGAGGTGCATCTCGTGATCCACCCGGTCGTCCGCGTCGAGAGGGACAAGCGCGGGCGGCTCGAGCGCATCCACGACCGCCGCGCCGCCGAGGGGGAGCGCGAGTCGTGCATGCACATCCGCGTCGGCGCGCAGCCGGAGGAGCGGCATGCGCTGCTCCGCGACGGCGTCCTCGGCGTGCTCGCCGACGTGCGCGCGGCGGTCGAGGACTGGGGGCCGATGCGCGAGCGCTGCTCGGCGATCGCGGCACGGCTCGAGGCGGGGCCGGTGCCGCGGCCCGCGGACGAGGTGAAGGAGGTCAGCGGGTTCCTGCGATGGCTCGAGGCGAACCACTTCACGTTCCTCGGCTTCCGCGAGTACCGGATCGAGACCGACCGGGCGTCCGTCGTGCCGGGCACGGGCCTCGGGCTGCTCCGCGACGAGAAGGCGACCGTGTTCGACGGCCTCATCACCGGCGAGGCGCCGCCCGCGGAGATCTTCCAGCCCGGGCTCGTGCGCGTCACCAAGGCGAACCGCCTCTCGACCGTGCACCGCCACGTCCATCTCGACGCGATCGGCGTCAAGAGCCTCGATGCCGAGGGGCGCGTCACGGGCGAGTCGCTCCTCGTCGGCCTCTTCACGTCGACGGCGTATTCGCGCAGCGCGCGCGAGATCCCGCTCCTGCGTCGGAAGGTCGACCACGTGCTCACGAGCGCGGGCTTCTCGCCGCGGAGCCACAACTACAAGACGCTCAACCACCTCCTCGAGACCTATCCGCGCGACGAGCTCTTCCAGATCTCCGAGGAGGAGCTCTTCCCGATCGCGCTCGGGATCCTGCGGCTCCAGCAGCGCCGGCGCATCGCGCTCTTCCCGCGCGTCGACCCCTTCCAGCGCTTCGTGTCGTGCCTCGTCTACGTGCCGCGCGACGTCTTCGGCACGGCGCTCCGCCTGCGCTTCCAGGAGATCCTCGCGGAGGCGTTCCGCGGCCGCGTGACCGCCTTCTACACGCACCTGACCGACGAGCCCCTCGCGCGCCTCCACTTCATCGTGAAGACGACGCCGGGCGACCTCGTGCCGTTCGACGCGGCCGAGATCGAGCGGCGGCTCGCGGACGCGGGGCGCTCGTGGAACGACCGGCTGCGCGAGGCCCTCGTCGCCGCGCGAGGCGAGGAGCGCGGGGTCGCGGCCTGCCAGCGCTTCGCGGGCGCCTTCCCGGCGAGCTACCGCGATTCGGTGGAGCCGTCGGATGCGGCAGCGGATGTCGCCCACGTCGAGCGCGCGCTGGAGCGCGGCCTCGCGGTGCATCTCGACCGCCGGACCGGAGGGGGCCCGGGGGAGGTGCGGCTGCGGCTCGTCTCCGCGGGTCGGGAGCGGCCGCTCTCGGAGGTCCTGCCGCTCCTCGAGAGGATGGGGCTCACGGTCCTCCGGGAGCAGCCGTTCCGCGTCCGGCCGCCGAGCACGACCGAGCCGATCTGGGTCCGCGAGCTCGAGATGACGAGCCGCGACCCGATCGACCTCGACCGCGTGCGCGAGCCGTTCCACGAGGCCTTCTCGCTCATCTGGACCGGGGAGATGGAGAGCGACGGGTTCAACGCGCTCGTCCTCGCCGCGGGCCTCACCGCGCGCGAGACGACGATCCTGCGCGCCTACGCGAAGTTCCTCCGGCAGACGCGCGTCGCGTTCTCGCAGGAGTACATGGAGCAGGCGCTCGCCCGCTACCCTCAGCAGGCGCGGCTGCTCGTGCAGGTCTTCCTCGCGCGGTTCGACCCGGCCGGGAAGGACGGCGAGGCGCGGGCGGCCGAGGCCGCCGGTGCCTTCGCCAAGGGGCTCGACGCGGTCTCGAACCTCGACGACGACCGGATCCTGCGCGCGTTCTTCGCGTGCGTCGACGCGACGCTCCGTACCAACTACTTCCAGCGCGACGCGAAGGGCCAGCCGAAGCCCTACCTCTCGTTCAAGGTCGAGTCGGGCCGCCTCGACCTCCTGCCCCTCCCGCGCCCGTTCCGCGAGGCGTTCGTCTACAGCCCGCGCGTCGAGGCCATCCACCTCCGCGGCGGGCCGGTCGCGCGCGGCGGCATCCGCTGGTCGGACCGGCGGGAGGACTTCCGCACGGAGATCCTCGGCCTGATGAAGGCGCAGATGGTCAAGAACGCCGTCATCGTCCCGGTCGGCTCGAAGGGCGGCTTCGTCGTGAAGCGCCCGCCGCCGGAGGGGGGCGGGAAGCTCAAGGAGGAGGTCGTGGAGTGCTACCGCACGCTGATGCGGGGGCTCCTCGACCTGACCGACAACCGCGACGGGGACCGGATCCTGCCGCCGCCGCTTGTCGTGCGGCTCGACGGCGACGATCCCTACCTCGTTGTCGCCGCGGACAAGGGCACGGCGACCTTCTCCGACATCGCGAACGGGATCTCGGCGGAGTACGGCTTCTGGCTCGACGACGCCTTCGCGTCGGGCGGCTCCGCGGGCTACGACCACAAGAAGATGGCCATCACCGCGCGGGGCGCGTGGGAGGCCGTGAAGCGCCACTTCCGCGAGATGGGGAAGGACATCCAGAAGGAGGACTTCACGGTCGTCGGCGTCGGCGACATGGCCGGCGACGTCTTCGGGAACGGCATGCTGCTGTCGCCGCGCATCAAGCTGGTCGCGGCCTTCAACCACGTCCACATCTTCCTCGACCCCGATCCCGACCCGAAGAGGAGCTTCGCCGAGCGCAAGAGGATCTTCGACCTCCCGGCCTCGACGTGGGCGGACTACGACAAGAAGGCGATCTCGGCCGGGGGCGGCGTGTGGCCGAGGAGCGCGAAGTCGATCCAGCTCCCGGAGCCCGCGCGGAAGCTGCTGGGCATCTCCGCGTCGTCGGCCACGCCGGCCGAGGTGATCCAGGCGATCCTCCGCCGGCCCGTGGACCTGCTGTGGCTCGGCGGGATCGGGACGTTCGTCCGCGCGAGCCACGAGACCGACGCGGAAGTGGGGGACCGCGCGAACGACGCCCTGCGCGTGACCGCCAGGGACGTGGCCGCGAAGGTCGTCGGGGAGGGCGCCAACCTCGGCTTCACGCAGCGCGCCCGCGTCGAGTATGCGCTCCACGGGGGCCGGCTCAACACCGACGCCGTCGACAACTCCGCCGGCGTCGACTGCTCGGACCACGAGGTGAACATCAAGATCCTCCTGCGCGACGTCGAGCGCTCGGGGAAGCTGACCCGCGACGATCGCGATCGGCTCCTCGCCGGGATGACCGACGAGGTCGCCGAGCTCGTGCTGCGGGACAACTACCTGCAGACGCAGGCGATCACGGTCACGCACCAGCTCGGCGCCCACCTCGTCGACCGCGTGGGCCGCTTCATGCGCGCGCTGGAGAAGTCGGGGCGCCTCAACCGCGCCCTCGAGTACCTCCCGGACGAGGAGACGCTGGGCGAGCGCGTGCGCGACAAGGTGGGCCTCACGAGGCCCGAGCTGGCCGTGCTGCTCGCCTACTCGAAGATCGATCTCTACGACCAGCTGCTCGCGTCGGACCTGCCCGACGACCCCACGCTCTCGGGCGAGCTCATGCACTACTTCCCGAAGGCGCTTCGGGAGCGCTACCCGGACGCGATCGCGCGCCATCGCCTGCGGCGCGAGATCGCGGCGACGGTCGTGACCAACAACCTCGTGAACCGCGTGGGGATCATGTTCATCCACGAGGTGCGCGAGAAGACCGGGATGCCCGCCGACGCGATCGTGCGCGCCTACCTCGCGGCACGCGACATCCTCGGCGTGCGGGACCTCTGGCTCGAGATCGAGGCGCTCGACAACAAGGTCCCCGCTTCGGCCCAGGCCACGATGCTCGCGGAGTGCGGCCGGCTGCTCGAGCGGACCACGGTGTGGCTGCTGCGCTACGGCGGGCACCCGCTGGACATCGCGCGCCTCCGCGAGGCGTACGGCGCGGGTGTCCGGGAGCTCGCCGGCGCGCTCGAGGCGACGCTCGGCGAGGACCAGCGCCGCATCCTCGAGAGCCGCCGCAGGGGGTTCGAGGAGCAGGGGGTGCCGTCGCGGACGGCGTCCCGCGTCGCCCTGCTGCCGTTCCTCGGCCCCGCCTGCGACGTCGTCCGCCTCGCGCAGGCGAGCGGGCGGCCGCTCGTCGCGGTGAGCCGCGTCTACTTCGGCGTGGGCACGCGTTTCGGTTTCCTCTGGCTGCGCCGCGCCGCGGCGCGCCTCGCGGCCGACACGGCGTGGGAGAAGCTCGCGGTCTCGGCGCTGTCGGACGACCTCGACGCGCAGCAGGCGGAGCTCGTCGGCCGCGTGTTCGGCCTCGCGCAGGCGGACGAGGAGCCGGAGGCGGCGGTCGAGCGGTTCGCCGAGTCGCGCCGGCCCCTCGTGGCGCGCACGGAGCAGCTGCTCGCGGAGCTCCAGGCGGCATCGACCGTCGACTTCGTCATGCTCGCCGTCGCCTGCCGCCACCTCAAGTCCATGACCCTCTAGCTCGGGACCCGGTACGCGGGTCGCCGATCGCAAGTGGCGGCAGGGAAACGCCTTATGGACGCTGGATGCGGACAATGGGGTCCGCGTCCCCGAAGACCGCGCCCCTCGCGTCGGGCGTGTTTCGGCTTGGCAGCGAGGGGTCCTCATGGACTGCCCGGGGGATGGATGCGGACCCAGCGTCCGCGTGGCGCCTGCCCAAGTGCTTGTGATCAAACGGATTACGAGCGTGGGAGGGCGTACCGAGTACGGTTACTGACGGCGGAGGGCGGCGACGGGGGCGAGGCGGGCGGCGCGCCACGCCGGTGCCGCGCCCCCAAGGAGGCCGAGCACGAGCGAGAAGATCACGGCCTTCGCCAGGACCTCCGGCGTCACGCGGAACGCGAACGCCACCTCCGTGAACGTGTTGAAGTTCGTGGCGCCCGTCTCGAGGCCGTTCAGCGGCACCACGATGAGGCAGCCGAGCGCCCCGCCGAGGAGCCCGAGCACGAGTGCCTCCCCGAGGAAGGAGAGGAACACCGCGAGCGGCCGGAACCCGCACGCGAGCAGGATCCCGATCTCGTGCGTGCGCGACGCGATCGCCGCGAGCATCGTGTTCGTCGCGGTGAAGATCGCGGCGAGGCCCATCACGACGGCGAGGAAGCCCCCGAGCGTGAGCAGTGTCGCCGAGAGGGCGCCGGTCTGCGCGGCCAGGTACTCGCGCTCCGTCTGCGCCTTCGCGGGCGTCTCCTTGTCCGACTCGAGCCGCTTCGCGAGCGCACGCACGTCCGTGCCCGGGTCGAGCAGCGCGATCACGCGGTTCGGGAAGGGCCGCACGAGGGCCGCCTGCATCCGGTCGAGGTCGCCCCAGATCTCCGACGTGTAGGGGCCCTCGCTCTCGAACACGCCGACCACGTTGAGCGGCGTCGTGTTGAGCTGGATCACGTCGCCGAGCGCGCAGCCGCGGATCCGGTCGACGAGCTTGGTCCCGACGATCACCTCGTCCGCGCCCGGCCGGAACCGGCGCCCCGCTACGATGCGCACCCCGTCCCCGTGGATGTCGAAGCTCGCCGGCTCGACCCCGCGGACCGGGACGTTCGTCTTCCCGCCGCCGATGCGCGTGCGGAGCACCGCGAGGTAGCACTCCCTCGACGCCAACGGCCGGCCGTCGGCGCCGCGCCGGATCTCGGGCAGGGTCTTCACGAGCCGGTCCGCGACATCCCGCCGCCAGATGCTGTCGCCCTCGTTCGTCGAGCCCGGCCGGAGGAAGACGACGAGATCCTCCCGCCCGGACTCCGAGAAGAGCGTCCGGAACCCCGCCTCCAGGCTCAGGACGCCGGCGAGGATCGCGACCGTCGCGGCGATGCCGAGCACGGTGAGCAGCGTGCCCGACCGCCGGACGAGCAGGCTCCTGAAGTTGTAGCGGAGGGGCACCAGCATGTCAGTGCGGCCGCATGGCCTCCACGGTCCTCGTGCGCTCGGCGAGGCGTGCCGGGACCGCGCCGGCCAGGAGTCCGAGGATCGCGGTCACCCCGATCGCGGCGGCGAGCGTCAGCGGCTGCACCGCATAGCCCGGGAAGAAACGGCTGAGGAACCCGGCGATGCCCCGCTGCGTGAGGAGCGCGAGTCCGATCCCGAGCGCGCCGCCCGTCCCGACGAGGAGGAGCGACTGCGAGAGCAGGAACAGCGCGGCGGCGCCGTCGCTGAACCCGAGCGCCTTCATCACGCCGATCTCGCGGAGCTGCTCGCGCGCCTGCATGAGCATCGTGTTGACGCAGGCGAGGAGGATGGCGAGGAGCACGCCGCCGCCGATGAACGAGATCAGCCTCGGGACGTTCCCGAACATGGTGGCGAACTGCCGCTGGAACTCCGCCTCGGTCGTCGTCTGCACGCGCTGCGGGCCGTTCTCGAAGAGCGCGTCGACGGACGCCATGACGCCCGGGGCGGCGGCCCCCGGCTCGAGCTCGATCACGAAGACGCCGACCTGCGGCGTCTCGCCCATCGCCTCCTTCATCGTCTCCTCGAAGTAGTCCCAGTGGAAGAAGAACGTGCGGTCGTCGACCGTCGGCCGGCCGGCCCGGTAGATCGCGGCGATCTGGAAGTCCCACGCCGAGCCGTCCGCCTTCTGGAAGAGCGCGCCGATGAGCGGCACGGCTTCGCCCACCTTCCAGCCGAACTGCCGCGCGAGCCCCTCGCCCACGATGCAGGCGCGCTTGTCGGCGAGGAAGGCCTCCTTCGACCCCGCTGCGATCTCCACCTCGGGCCACATCGCGAAGAGCGGCTCAGGGTCGACCGCGAACTGGGCGAAGAAGTTGGTCTGGTCCCGGTAGTACCCCCCGAACCACTGCCACTTGCATGTGCCCTTCACGCCGTCGACGCCGTCGATCTTCCCCTGGTAGCTGAGCGGGAGGTCGACGAAAAGGCTCACCGCCGACTGCACCCAGAGGCGCTGCTGGTTCGCGGCCGCGGCGCCCGCCTCGAGCGTCGTGACGAGCGACCGGAGGAAGCAGAGGAGGAAGAGCGCGACCGCGAGCGACCCGATCGTCAGCAGCGTGCGCACCGGGTGGCGCAGGAGGCTCCTCCGGATGAGCTTGTTCATGACGGTGGACGGGAGGGGGCTCCGGGGGAGGGGGGCCTCGTCTCCACCCGGTCGAGCTTGCCCTTGTCGAGGTGGATCGTCTTCTCCGCGCGCGCCGCCGCGAGCGGGTCGTGGGTCACGATGAGGATCGTCTTCCCGAACTTCTCGTGGAGCTGCCCGAGCAGGTCGAGGACCTGGTCGGCCGCGCGCCGGTCGAGATCGCCGGTCGGCTCGTCCGCGAGGATGAGCTTCGGGTCGGTCGCGACCGCGCGCGCGATCGCCACCCGCTGCTCCTGACCGCCGGAGAGCTGGCCCGGCCGGTGGTGCATGCGGTCGGCGAGGCCCACGAGCTCGAGCGCGTGGCTGGCGTGGTCGCGGCGCTCCTTCCGCGAGAGAGGCGCGAGCAGCAGCGGCAGCTCCACGTTCTCGAGCGCGGTCAGCACCGAGAGCAGGTTGAACTGCTGGAAGACGAATCCCACGTGGTCCGCGCGCCACCGCGAGAGGTCCCGGCCGTCGAGCGCGCCGAGCTCCGTCCCGGCGACGACGACCTCGCCCGAGTCCGCATGGTCGAGCCCGCCGACGAGGTTCAGGAGCGTCGTCTTGCCCGAGCCGCTCGGGCCCATGAGCGCGTAGAAGGCGCCGTCGGGCACGGCGAGGTCGAGATGGTCGAGAACGGTGAGCGTCTCGCCGCCGCGGCGGTAGCTCTTGGAGACGCCCGAGAGCCGGATCATCGGTTCGCCCATGTTCACGGAACCTCGCGCGGTGTCCGAACCATCCAATCACTCCGCGACGCGCACGCGCGCGCCGTCCTTCAGGTCCGCCGGCGGGGCGTCGACGAGACGCTCCCCTCCCCGGAGCCCCACCCGGATCACCACCCGCGAGCCGCGCCGGTCGCCGGCCTCGACCGCCCTCCACCGGGCGACGTCGCGCTCGAGCAGGAACACGCCGGTCCCGCCCTCCCCGCGCACGAGGGCCGACTCGGGGACGAGCACGACGGGCTCCTCCGGCGCCGCCGCGGCGGGGGCGCCCTCGTCGAGGAACACGACGCGCACACCCATCTCGGGCCGCAGCTTGTCGTCGGGGCTCCCGAGGCGCACGCGCAGCTCGACCGTGCCCTTCTGGCGGTTCGCCGTCGGCCAGATGCGGTCCACGACTCCGTCGTAGGCGTGCTCGGGGTAGGCGTCGAGGAAGACGCGCGCGCGCCTCCCCTTCGCGATCCCGCCGAGCGAACGCTCCGGCATCTCGACCTGCGCCTCGAGCGACGCGAAGTCGACCATCGTGACCACCGCGCCCCTGCTGTTGCCGCCCTGCGCGTTCGGGCTCACGACCTCGCCGACCTCCGCGTCCTTGAGGACGACGATGCCGTCGAACGGCGCCCTCACCTCGGTCTTGCCGAGGATCGCCTCCGCCTCGTCGCGGGCCGCCGCGCGGCTCGCCGTCGTCGCGCCCGCCTCCGCGAGCCGCGCCTCGACGACGCGGATCTCGGCCTCGCCCTCGGCGACGCGGCCCCTCGACGCGACGAGCAGC
>JAKLKT010000666.1 GCA_023150495.1 Planctomycetota bacterium | reverse complement strand
CGAGAGAGGCGAGGGTGCGGATGCCGGGCCTTATGGCGGGTAGCGTACCTTCCGGGGTGCGGAACGGGTTCCCGCACCCGGCGACGCGACGCCGCGCGGGGGGACCGGACTTGCGGCGGCGGCGCAGGTCAACCGTTGACCGGCGACCACGCCGGGGTCGCGGGCGGGAGCGGCGGGGGCCCGAGGGCCGCGAACGGCTCCGCCGCGTGCACGATGTCGCCGCCCGTCACCGTCAGGACGGACTCGAGCGCGCGGATCCGGTCCTCCGGCACCGCGAAGTAGTCCTCCGAGAGGATCGCGAAGTCCGCGTACTGCCCCGGCGCGATCCGGCCCTTCGCACCCTCGTCGCCGCTGAACCACGCGCTCCCGACCGTGTAGAGGCGGAGCGCCTCCTCCCGCGTCAGCAGGTTCGCGTCCGAGGCGAGCCTCGTGCCGCCGACCGTCTTGCCGGTGACCATCCAGTGGAGCGCGACCCACGGGTTGTGGCTGCTCACGCGCGTGGCGTCGGTCCCCGCGCCCACGGGGATGCCGGCGTCGAGCATCGCCCGGAGCGGCGGCGCATTCGCGGCCGCCTCCTTGCCGTATCGCTCGACGAAGAACTCGCCCGCGAAGGCCATCCTGTCCTGGATCGCGATGCCGCCGCCGAGCGCCTTCACCCGCGCGATGTTCCGCGCCGAGATCGTCTCCGCGTGGTCGATGCACCAGCGCGCCTTCAAGCCCGTCTCCCGGAACACCGGCTCGAACACGTCGAGGATCCGCGTGATCGACTCGTCGTAGGTCGCGTGGATCCGGATCGGCCACCCCTTCTCCGCGAGCAGCCGCACGACCGCCTTCAGCTCGCCCTCCATGCTTCCCTTGAGCTCCGGCCGCGGGGCCATGAAGTTCTCGAAGTCGCCGGCCGCCCAGACGAGGTTCTCCCCGGCGCCCTCGAGCACGTAGCCGTTGAGCCGCATCATCGCGAAGTTGAGGTTGAGCTCCTCGGTGGCCGTCCACTTGCGGTACTCCTCGAGCTCCCCGCCCGCCTTCTGCGCGAAGAGGTAGGAGGAGATGCGGATGGGCATTCCCGGCTTCGAGGCAAGCTCCCTCGTCGCCTCGTAGTCCACCGGGTACGTGTGCCCGCCGCCCCCCGCGTCCACCGCGCTCGTGAGGCCGAGCCGGTTGAGCTCGCGGTAGAAGCGCACCGTGGAGTCGAGCTGGTCCTCGCGGGAGAGCTGCGGCAGCTTCGCGATCGTCGTGTAGAGGATCGCGGGGCTCGGCTCCGCGTGGAGCACCGCGCCGCCGCCCTCGACGAACTCGATCCGCCCGCCGGCCGGCACCTCGCTCGCGGGCGTCAACCCGAGCGCCTCGACGCCCGCCCTGTTGAGGAACCCCTGGCTGTAGAGGAAGAGCACGAACACCGGCACGTCGGGCGCCGCCCGGTTCAGCTCGGCGACGGTCGGCATCCGCCTCTCGCGGAACTGGAAGGGCGACCACGCGCCGATCACGCGCACCCACTGGCCCTTCGGCGTCCTCTTCGCCTGCTCCGCGATCATCGCGAGGCCGCGTTCCAGGGACTCCACGCCGTCCCACCGGAGCTCGAGGTTCCAGAACCGCCCGCCGCGCACCGCGTGGAGGTGCGAGTCGTTGAGGCCCGGGATCACGCGGCGGCCGCCCGCGTCGATGACGCGCGTGGCTTCGCCGCGCAGCCGCGTGATCTCGTCGCTTCCACCGACCGCGACGAGGAGGCCGTCGCGCACGGCGAGCGCCTCCGCCTCCGGGCGGGCGGCGTCGAGGGTCGTGACCTTCGCGTTGACGACGATCAGGTCGGGGGGGTCCCCCGGACCCCCCCAGATCGTCCCCGCGAGAAGCGAGAACGCAGCCGCGGCGCGCATCGCTACTGCTTCTTGGCGCCGTCCTGCGCCTTGTGGCTGTGGAACACCTCGGCGTACGACGGCA
>JAKLKT010000665.1 GCA_023150495.1 Planctomycetota bacterium | reverse complement strand
GATCCCGACGGTCACGCTCTTCGGCCCGAAGGACCCCGCGGTGATGGCGCCCCTCGGCCCGCGCGCGCGCGCCGTCCGCGCGGGCGTCCGCTGCAGCCCGTGCACGCTGCGCACGTGCCCCGACCCCGTCTGCATGACCTCCCTCCCGGTCGACCTCGTCGAGAAGAGCGCGGTCGAGATCCTCGCATGCTGAAGACGCCGGAGGTCGAGGCGTACCTGCGGAAGGCCGCCGACCCCGCGGCGGTCGAGGCGGGGCTGCAGCGGCTCGTCGAGGCCGGCGCCGATCCGCGCCCCCACCTCGAGGGGTGGATGAGGCTCCTCGACGCGTCGCCGCTCGCGGCGGACGCGCTCGCGCGGAGGCCCGCGCTCGTGGCGGAGATCCCGCTCCGCGGCGGCGCGTACGACCGCGCGGAGTTCGAGCGGGGGCTCGCCGAGGCGTTGCGGACGCTCCCCGACCTCCGGAGCAAGGTCGACCACCTGCGCGCCGTGCGTGTCGAGGAGACGCTCCGGATCGCGTGGCAGGACGTGGTCGAGGGCGCCGACCTGACGGTCGTCACGCGCCGCATCTCCGATCTCGCCGACATCGTGATCGAGAGCCTGCTCGCGCTGGTCTCCTCGGAGCTCGAGCGCCAGTTCGGCCGCCCGCGCGAGGGCGGATTCGCGGTCCTCGCGATGGGGAAGCTCGGCGGCGCGGAGCTCAACTACGCGAGCGACATCGACCTCGTCTACCTCTACGGGAAGGACGGCGAGACCGAGGGGGGCCCCGGGGGGAGGAGCCTCTCGCACCGGGAGTTCTACCACCGCCTCGCGGAGCGCGTGACGCGCGAGGCGAACGCGGTGACGCCGATGGGCCGGCTCTACCGCGTCGACCTGCGCCTGCGGCCGGAGGGCCAGACGGGATCGCTCGCGCTGTCGCTCGCGTCGACGCTCGCGTACTACGAGAGGACCGGCGAGACGTGGGAGCGGCAGGCGCTCCTCAAGGCGCGCGTGATCGCGGGCGACCGCTCGGTCGGGGACGCGTTCGTCTCGTCCGTGCGCGAGTGGGTCTTCGGGCGGGGCCTCGACTTCGAGGAGATCGCGGCGATCAAGCGCATCAAGCAGCGCATCGAGGACGCGACCATCGTGCGCGGCGAGGAGCGACGCGAGGTGAAGCTCGGCTACGGCGGGATCCGCGACGTCGAGTACGTGATCCAGTTCCTCCAGCTCCTCCACGGCGCGAAGAACCCCGAGGTCCGCCACCACAACTCGCTGACCGCGCTGCGGCTGCTCGAGAAGGCGGGCGCGATCCTGCCCCTCGAGCGCGACGTCCTCGACGACGCCTACCGCTTCCTGCGCCTCGTCGAGCACCGCCTCCAGCTCGTGCAGGGGGCGCAGGTCCACCGGATCCCGGTCGAGGAGCCCGCGATCACGGCGCTCGCCAAGCGGTGCGGGTTCAAGGGGGCCCTCCCCTTCCACGACGCGTACCGCGCGCGCGCGGAGGCCGTGCGGCGCGTCTTCGAGAAGCTCTTCAAGAACCTCTTCGCGGCGCGCGACGAGGCGGAGAAGGGCGAGATCGACCTCGTGCTCGCGGGCGCGGGCGACACGGCGCGGGTCGCCGAGGTGCTCGCGGCGCACGGGATCGCGGACACCCTTCGCGGGGCGCAGGCGGTCGCGGACCTCGCGCGGGAGACCTCCGCCATGCTCGCGGGCTCGCCGCGCACGCGGAAGTTCCTCGCGAACCTCTTCCCGCGGCTCCTCGACCTCGTCGCGGCGACGCCCGACCCCGACGGCACGCTCGTGCGGCTCGAGGCGATCACCGCGGGCGTCGGGGCGCGCGCGACGCTCTACGAGGCGATGGGCGCGGACGAGCGTCTGCTCCGGCTGCTCGTGGACCTCGCGGCGGGGAGCCGGTTCCTCTGCAACATCCTCGAGCGCGCGCCGGACACGCTCGACCAGCTCG
>JAKLKT010000664.1 GCA_023150495.1 Planctomycetota bacterium | reverse complement strand
CGACCCGCGCGACGGCACGACGCTCGTCTGTATGCTCCCGCCGCCCGCCGAGCTCGTCGCCGCGTGCAGCGGCCGCGCCGAAGGCGACGCGTGCACGCTGACGACGCCCGACGGCACCGCGGTGAGCAGCACCTGCGGCCTCGCGCACGACGGTGCGACGCTCGTCTGCCGGCCGCCGCACGGGCGCCGCGGCCACGGACGTCACTGATCGACGAAGGCTCGTGAAGATCGCTCGGCCGCCGGGGCTCCACGGTCCCGGCGGCCGGGTGTGATCAGAGGCCTTCGACGAAACAGCTCGACGTCGTCGACGTGACGGCGCAGAGGCCTCCTTCACAGGTCTGGCACGCGCCGCAGTCACCCGCGTCTCCACACGCGCCGCCGACACACTCGCTCGACGCGGTCACGCAGGTCTCACCGCCGTCACCGTCGCAGTCGGTGTCGGTGGTGCAGTAGCGGGCCTCCTCTTGGGTCCGCTTGTCGGCGTCGCCGGTGCGGCGCGGCGTCAGCGTGACGAACGTGTAGATCGACACGAGGTCTTCGAGGATCATGTGGCGGAACATCGGCCAGGGCATCGGCCACGCGACGGGATCGAGCGCGAGCTCACCGTCCGAGCCGGCCTCGGGGGCGACGCCCTCTTCGATGATCGTCAGGAAGTCGAGCAGCGTGCCGTCGAAGCCGTTCTCGGCGCCGGTGAGGTTCGCGGACATCGAGCGGACCTGGCGGAACGTCGCCTGGAGCGGCGGCGGCGTGTCGAAGACCTCACCACCGGTGAGATAGTTCGCCGTGTTCACGTGCAGGAAATTATCGCCCGGGGTCAGATCGCGCGCGGGATTTCCGTGGCACTCGTTGCACGCGGAGACCGCGTTGACGAGGTAGCTGCCGCGGCCGAACTCCTTCTGGGTGCTCGCGTCGGCGCTGCGGAGCTCCTCCGACTCCTCGAGGGGGTTGATCGCGTACCCTCGGCGGACGAAGTCCTCGTCGGGGGACTCGGGATCCGGGAGCCGGCGCTCGACGTCACCTTCGTCGTAGGTCTCCGGGAACGGGACGGGCTCGAACATCGCCGCCGGGCCTTTCATGTCGTCGGGGACCTCGTTGCGTGCGGCCGGGATCGCGCGCAGATAGGCGTAGATCGCGCGGAGGTCGTGATCGCTCATCCAGCGGTACGCGGGCCACGGCATCACGAGGAGGATCTCACCGGGGTTCCGCGGGTCTTCGCCCGTCCGCATCGTGCGGATGAATTGCTCCTCGGTGAGCATCATGCCGGTGGCCGCATCGGGCGTGAGATTCCGGGAGTACACGACCATGTCGCCGCCGAGGGAGAACGGCGTCCCGCCGGAGAGATATCCGGTGGCCTCCATACCCATACCCATGCCGTGGCACGCGGCGCAGTCGCTCGCGGCGTTGACGAGATAACTGCCGTAGCCGATGCGCTCGAGCTCCTCGGTCGCGAGCAGCGCCGCGGACGTCGAGGTCCCTGCGCCCTCGGAGGTGTCCGCGCCGATCGTCGACGTGTCCGTCGACGTGTGGATCGCGAGGCGGACGGGGGTGATCTCGAACCCCCGGATCGCGCGCTTCGACAGCGCGACCGTGGCCGTGCCGCCGTACCCATCGCGGCCGTCGCGGCCGTCGACGCCGTCGCGCCCCGATTGCCCGGCGGGTCCGCTCGGCCCGGGGGTCTCGCTGAGCCCAGGCCCGCGGGACTCGGAGCCGGAGCCCGAGCACGCGAACGAGGCCGCGGCCACGAGGGCCGCCGAGGTCAGTCGTCCCGACGAGGTTCGCACGTTGATCACTCTCCGATCTCCCTCCACGGCCACCCGAGGGATCCGGGCGCCGAGAGGGCGCGCCGGGACCGTGCAACCCGAGATCCGCACGCGAGCGCGAGCCGAGCCGGCCGCAGCGGTCGCGGGCGCCGTGTACGGCCGCGCCGAGCCGCGGCGCTC
>JAKLKT010000663.1 GCA_023150495.1 Planctomycetota bacterium | reverse complement strand
GGCGGCCGCCCGCGCGGAGCCCGTGGCCTCGGTCGCGGAGACCGCGGCGCGGCTCGACGTCCAGAAGCGGCTCGTCCACGCGGTCGGCGATCTGGAGGAGCCGCTGCGCTCGACGGTGGTCGCGCGGTTCTACGACCAGCTGAGCTTCGAGCAGATCGCGGCGCGCGACGGCGTGAGCGTGAAGACGGTATCGCGCCGTCTCGACGCCGCACTCGAGCGGCTGCGCGGCCGCCTCGACGCCCAGCACGGCGGCAACCGGAGCGTGTGGGCGACGTTGCTGCTGCCGCTCTGCGGCAGGAGGCGGAAGGCGGCCGCCCTCGGGGCCGCGGGGATTTTCGGGGTCTGGAAGCTCGGGACTGCGGCCGCGGTCTTGCTCGTGTGCGCGTTCGCGGCGGCGACCGCGGCGCTCTTCCTCGGCCCGTCGCTGTGGGGCACGGGGGCGGCGGCGCGAAGCGCGCAGCAGATCGCAGTGGACTCTCCGCCCTCGACCGGCCCCGTCGAGTCGCGTCCGGAGGCGCCTCTCGAGCCGGACCGGCAGGCGGCCCCGAGGACCGCTTGGATCGAGGGTCGCGTGATGGGCGCTCCGCCGGTCCCGCAAACGGGCGAGATCCGCGGCGAGGTGCCCGAGCCCGGGACGGTCCCCGCGGTGGACGGCGCACGCGTCCTCGCGTGCATCCCCGCCCGGGACATGCAGCAGGCGCGCGTCGATCCGCTCGCCCGGTTCGCGGAAACCCGGACCGACGCGCTCGGGCGCTACGTCCTCGAGGTCGAGGTGCCAGCGGGAGGCGCCACGGTGTCGCTGGACGCGCTCGCGCCCGGGCACGTCTCCGGCGCGACGAGCTTCTACACCAACGTGGCGAGGGGCCTCTCGGGCGAGCTCAAGCTGGCGCCGGGGGGGCGGCTGAAGGCGGACTTCTTCCTCGAGCCCGCGATCTACGTCGGCGGGACGGTCGTCGATTCCGCGGGGGCGCCGGTCGATGGGGTTGAGGTCATCGCGATGAACCGCAACGGGGACGCCACCCAGTTCTCCGGGTTCGGCGTGACCGACGCGCGCGGCCGCTTCGAGATCTTCGACGTCCGCGAGCGTGACGCGGCGGCGGAGTCGAAGGCCGAGATCGTGTTCAGGCACCGCGATTTCACCGTCGCTACGATTTTCGACGCCTACGCGATCGAGCCGCACGAGCTGCGGGACATCCGCATCGCCGTCGGCGGCGGTCATCGGATCACCGGCACGCTCGTCGATCCGCGCGGGGCCCCCGCGAAGGGCGTCCTCGTGGAGGCGGAGTACGAGGACCCCCACCTGCGAAAGGCCGCCACAACCGACGACGAGGGCCGTTTCCAGCTCTTGGGCCTCTCATCCGGGGCGATGGAGCTGCGCGCGGCCGACATCACCGCGCGCCTGTGGTTGCGTGAGCCGATCGATCTCCGCGCCGACAATCTCGGCATGGTCCTGTCCCTTCGGACGCTGCCCGACGGCGAGCCGTCGCAGGCCTTCGAGGTGCTCGGCATGAAGCTGGCCGACGTGAGCCCCGGCCTCCGGGAAGCCCTCGCTATCCACAAGTCCTACCACATCATCGTGCTCGACCCGGGGAGCGAGACGCAGAGGCTCGGGCTGCCCTGGCTGGCGGCCGGCGACTGCATCATGACCGACCGCAGCGTCCAGGCGTTCGTCGAGAGAGTGGTCGGGCAGGGACCGCCCGCGACCCGCGTCGTCGTCGGCCTGCGCCGGGAGTCGATGGCCGGGACCATGACGACGATGCTCAAGCTCCGGCCGTCCGACATGGAAGGGCTCAAGGCGACGCTCCAATCGCTGGGCCGCTAGGCTCCGACCCGGGCAGGATCGACACGATGTAGATGAACATGTAGACGAAGTCGACGAGCAGGTCGACCGACGCCGCGACGTGCTGGCTCACGTGGCGGTGGTGCAGGACCCTCGACGTGTCGTAGAGCACCCAGCCGCCGAGCAGCAGCACCATCCCGCACGAGTAGATGAGCGAGCCGCTGCCCCCGAGGCCCCCGAAGAACAACGCGACCATGCCGATGCCGAAGGCGAGCCAGCTGATCATCCAGAGCGCGCCGCCGATGAAGGAGAAGTCCTTCTTCGTCAGGAACACGTAGGCGGTGATGCCCGTGAAGACGCACCCGGTCAGGATCGCGCCCTCGCCGAGGACCGCGTAGGATCCCGTCTGGATCATGGCGATCATCGCGAGCGGTGTCACGAGCAGGCCGAGGAAGAAGACCCAGATCCCCGCGGCCGCGTACTGGACCGCCATCGACCGCTGCCCCTCGAGCATCTTGCGCGTGAGCAGCGAGACGCCGAAGAAGGCGACGATGTAGAGGATGGGCTGCGTAATGAGCTTGACCGCGAGCCCGGCAAGCGCCGGCGTCTGGAGCGCGACGTAGACGATCAGCGCCACGGCGGCGAGCTCGCCGAGCAGGTGCGCGTAGGTCCGGCGCACGAACCCCATGCGGGCGTCCACGGCGGCTTCGATGGCGAAACCGCGGCTCTCGTTCCAGGTCATCGAGCCCAAGGGCTGTACCTCCACCGGTAGTCTACGGCCGGATGGCGGCTTGGCCAGCAGGGGTTTCGGCTTGGTATCCTCCGGCCGTGCGCGCCGTCCTGCTGCTCTCGGTCCTCGTCGGCTGTGCGGCGGACGAGGCACCCACGCTCTCCGGGACGGTCGAGTTCCCGGACGTCGAGGTGGGCTCGCTCGTCGGCGGCCGGGTCCTCGAGGTGCGGAAGGGCGAGGGGGAGACGGCGGCGAAGGACGAGGTCCTCCTCCAGCTCGACACGGGCGAGTGGCAGAGCGCGCTCGAGGAGGCGGAGGCGCTCGCCGAGGCCACGGCGCGCGATCT